>JADFHR010000220.1 GCA_022567015.1 Pseudomonadota bacterium | reverse complement strand
CGCAGATGGCGTCGGGCGGACACCCCCCGGGGGCCCCCCGGGGCGTCGGGAAGGCTTTCCGATGGGCCGCCATCGCCTGCGCCTCCCCTCCTACCGAGGAAACGGGAAAAGCGATCGTATGGGTGCACTTTAGCTGATAAAGGCCATTAGCCGAGCATCCCCGCCACTTCCTCGGCGATGGCGAGCGACGATGTGAGCCCCGGCGATTCGATGCCGTACAGGGCGACCAGGCCCCGGATGCCGTGCACGGCGGGTCCCTGGATGACGAAATCGGCGGGCGGCTGGCCGGGCGCCTGGATCTTGGGGCGGACGCCGGCGTAGCCGGGCCTGAGGGCGTCGTCCCCGAGGTCCGGCCAATATTTGCGGATGGCGGCGTAGAAAGAGGCCGCCCGGCCGGGATCGACGGCGTAGTCGATCTCGTCCACCCATTCCACATCGGGGCCGAACCGCCCTTGTCCGCTCAGATCCAGGGTGTAGTGCAGGCCCAGGCTGGCGGGCATGGGCAGGGGGTAGATCAGGCGCTCGAACGGGGCCCTGGCGGACAAATAGAAATAGTTTCCCTTGGCCAGGTAGCGCCGGGGGATGGTGGCCGCCGGCACCCCTTCGATGGAGGCGCTCACGGCCTGGGCGCCCAGGCCGGCGCAGTTGACCAGGGTGCGGCAGGCCAGGGTCGCCGGCTCGGCGCCGCCCACCTCGATGACCACGCGGGCGTCCCCGTTGCCTCCGGCGATCCGCCCGCCCGTGACCGGGCTGAGGAACGCGATCACCGCCCCGGCGGCCTCGGCGTCCCCCTGGAGGGCAAGCATCAAGGCGTGGCTGTCGACGATGCCGGAAGACGGCGACAGCAAGGCGGCCACGGCGTCCAGGGCCGGCTCCAGCGCCGAGATCCCGTCCCGGTCCAGCCACTCCAGGTCAACCACCCCGTTGGCCCGGGCGCGGGCGCGCAGGTCCTCGAGCGCCGGGATCTGGCTGTCCTCGGTGGCGACGATCAGCTTGCCGCAACGCCGGTGCTCGATCCCGTGCGCGGCGCAGTATGCGTAAAGCAACTGCCGTCCCTTGACGCACAGCCGGGCCTTGAGGCTTTCGGTGGGGTAATAGATGCCGGCGTGAATGACCTCGCTGTTGCGCGAGCTGGCGCCCGTGCCGATGGTCTCGGCCGCCTCCACGACGACGACCTCGCGCCCCTCGAGCGCCAGTGCCCGCGCCACCGCCAGGCCGATCACGCCGGCGCCGATCACCGCGCAGTCGATGGTGTCCGCCATGCCTGTCCCTTACCAGTTCGGGGAGCGGAGTTTGTGCGCCGGCCGCGGGCCGGTCAAGCGGGCGGCGGACCGCCCGGCCGTCCGGGTCCGCCGCACATCACCAAAAATTGAACGGGAAACGGGTTGCCCTCATGCACCCCGCAGGGCCAAGCTCCGGGGATGGAGCACGATTTCCCCACCGAGATCCCCCGCCCCCGGCGCGGACCGGCGAAGGGACGGCGCGGCGCGGCGCTCGCCGTCGCCGCCGTGCTGGCCCTGCCCGCCGCCGCCGGCGCCAACCCCATGTTTTGGGCCGGGGAGTGGCCGAACACCGATTTCTCCAGGCATTCGGTGGATCTGGCGGAGATCATGTCGGGCGGGCCGCCCAAGGACGGCATTCCGTCCATCGACGACCCCAGGTTCGTGCCCGTTTCGGAAGTCACCGACCTCGCCGATACGGAACCGGTCATCGGCGTCACCGTCAACGGGGAGGCCCGCGCCTATCCCCTCGGCATCCTCACCCGGCACGAAATCGTCAACGATACCATCGGCGGCGTTCCGGTGACCGTGACCTATTGTCCGTTGTGCAATTCCAGCATCGTGTTCGACCGCCGGGTGGACGGCCGGGTGCTCGACTTCGGCACCACCGGCAAGCTCAGGAACTCGGACCTGGTCATGTACGACCGCCAGACCGAAAGCTGGTGGCAGCAGTTCTCGGGGCAGGCCATCGTCGGCAGGATGACCGGCAAGACCTTGAAAATGCTGCCCTCGCGCCAGGAATCCTTTGCCCGCTTCCGGGCCCGGGCGCCCAACGGCAAGGTGCTGGTGTCCAACCAGCCGTTCCGGCGCTACGGCATCAACCCGTATGTGCGCTACGACAGCGCCCAGGTACCGTTTCTCTTCCGCGGCGATCTGCCGGACGGCATCGCGCCCATGGTGCGGGTCGTCGCCGTGGGCGGGGAGGCGTGGAGCCTGCCCCTGCTGCGCAAGAAGGGGACCATCACCAAGGGCGATCTGGTGCTGAGCTGGGAGGCGGGGCAGAACTCGGCCCTCGATACCCGTGTGATCCGCCGCGGCCGCGACGTCGGCAACGTGGTCGTGCAGCGCCGCAACGGGGACGGATTCGAAGATGTGGTGCACGACGTCACCTTCGCCTTCGTGTTCCACGCCTTTCACCCCGAGGGCACCATCCACACCGAGTAGCCGGGGATAACAAGCCCGCCGTACTCCGGGACGTGCGGAAAACACCCTCCCCAACAGCACCTTCCGGCGCGACATACGGCAAATAAAATTGGCCCATCGGGAACTTTCCCCGGCGTTTTGGTGTTTACAGGGTGAAGGGCGATAAGACCCTTTGCGTAGGGAGACATACAGGAGGTACAGATGATCAAACGTTCACTGATTGCCGTTGCGGTGGCGGTCGCGGTTTCGTCCGCGGCATTCTCGCCGGCCCAGGCCTTTTATTGCCCGAAGAACGTCAAGGCCATCGACGCGGCCCTGGGCAAGAGCATGCTCAGCGCCGACCAGAAATCCAAGGTGAAAGGACTTCGCGATAAGGGCGAAACTCAGCATAAGGCCGGCGACCACAAGGGCGCGGTAAAAAGCCTGGCCGAGGCCGTTCGGATCATCCTCAACAATATGTAGGGGTGGACCAGGGAGGCCGGCGGACCCTTCGGCCGCCGCCGGTCCCCACTCCATCTTGGAGTCCGCGCCGCGTGATCGACAAGGAACACCTGATCGTCGCCGAAATTCCCCGCCTCAGAAGGTACGCGCGGGCCCTTACCGGCGATGCGGCGGCGGCGGACGATTTGGTCCAGGATTGCCTGGAAAGGGCGTGGAGCCGATTCCGCCTGTGGCGGCGCGGCAGCAACGTGCGCGCTTGGCTTTTCACCATCATGCACAACGTTCACGCCAACGCCCTGCGCAAGGCCCAGAGACGGCCGGCCGGTTTACCCCTGACCGAGGAAATCGCCGGTACCGAGGGACCCCCGCCAGCAAGGCGCCTTCGCGGCCTTGGGTCTCGCCCGCGCCCTGGCCCGGCTGCCGGAGGACCAGCGCGCGGTGGTCCTCCTGGTCGGCCTGGAGGACATGAGCTATGCGGAGGCGGCGGAGATCCTCGACGTTCCCGTCGGCACCGTGCGCTCGCGGCTGGCCCGGGGGCGGGAGAGGCTGCGCCGTCTCACGGGCGGTAATGACAAGAAGGTGGTGACGAGGATCAAATGACGACGACGCCCGAATCGATCAGCGAGGACGACCTGCATGCCTATGTGGACGGCTGCCTCGACCAGGCCCGGCGGCCGGCGGCCGAGACCTACCTCGCCGCCAACCCCGGGGAGGCTGGGCGGGTCGCCGCCTACCGGTCGCAAAAGCAGGCCCTGCACGCCCTGTACGATCCGATTTCCGACGAGCCCGTTCCCCCGGCCATGGGCCGTCGCCCGGCCCGCTCGTGGGGAATGGCGATCTCCCGGGCGGCGGCGGCCGTCGCCCTGATCCTCGTCGGCGGCGCCGGCGGGTGGTGGCTGCACGGCCTGCAGGGAGACCAGGGCCCGGCGGTGGCCGGGCTCGCCGATCGCGCCGCCCTCGCCTACACGGTGTTCACGCCCGAGGTGCTGCATCCGGTGGAGGTCACGGCGGAAAACGAGGCCCACCTGGTCAAATGGCTGTCCAAGCGGCTGGGCGCGCCCCTGCGCGCGCCGGCCCTCTCGGGCCTGGGTTACGAGCTGGTGGGCGGCCGCCTGCTGGCCGACCGGCGCGGCCCGGCGGCCTTGTTCGTATACGAGAATCAAGAGGGTGAGCGGCTGACCGTCTACGTGCGCCGGGCCGCCGCCGGGAAGGAGACCGCCTTTCGTTATACCTACAAGGACCGCGTCGGCGTGTTCTATTGGATCGACGGCCCCCTGGCGTACGCCATCGCCGGCGAAATCGAAAAACCGCGGCTGCTCGAGGTGGCGAACGCAATCTACCGCCAACTCAATCCCTGACCGCGGCGGGTGGGCGAATCGCCTTCCGTGGACCCTGTCGCGCGGGTATCATGGCGTCGGTTTCCGGGGCATTGGGGAAATGCCCGTCCATAGTGCTCACTGACCGGAGATGCTTCCGATGTTTCAGGTCGAACGCCTCGTCGAAGAGTGCACATCGGCGCTTCGCGAGAGCGATGCACACAAAGCCGTTCGGGAAATCGTTGCCAGGGTGGTCGCGACACCGAACGAGGTCATCGCAGCGCTCGGGGAACCACGGTTGGCGGGGGTCCAGACGCTTTACCATGCCGACGATCTGACCGTTCTCAACATCGGTTTCGGGCCGCATATGCGGTTTCTGCCGCACGATCACCGGATGTGGGCCGTCATCGGCATCTACGAAGGGCATGAGCACAATGTGTTTTACCGTCGCGACGGCAACGGTCTCCAGGAAGCGGGAACGAAGGACCTTGTGACCGGGGACGCGGTCGCCCTGGGTGAGCAGGTGATCCACGCCGTGGTCAACCCCCTGGCGAAGGTGACCGCGGCAATCCACGTTTACGGCGGTGATTTCTTCGAGACGCCGCGCAGCGAATGGGACCCGGAGACCCTGGAGGAGAGCCCCTACGACCTGGAGAAGAACATGCGCCTGTTCGAAGAGGCGAACGAGCGGCTGCGCGCCGGGCCGGAGGCTCAGTAAAGACCTCCGGTTTCATCGTTCCGGCTGCCAAGGATTAAGACGGTCGTTTGGCCGGGGATGTTGGCCGCCCCCCGTTTGATCGCCCACGATTTACGCTAGTGTTTTGGCAGGACCGGTCCGGCCGGGGCCGGAGGTTTGCGGCACCTTCGCCGGCATTCCGCACGCCGCGCCGCGGACGGGAAGGAAGGTTTAGCTATGCCACCCCGGGCCTACGAAAAAGGTTCCTTC
>JADFHR010000021.1 GCA_022567015.1 Pseudomonadota bacterium | reverse complement strand
AGGATCGTCGTCTTTCAGGTGGGGGACGAAGGCAAGCCCATGATGATAAAGGCGAAGTGACGGGACCGGTCCCAGGGTGTGGGGAAGCGGCGCTTCCCCCGTGGAGCCGCCGTTTTCGTATAAAACGGAACGGGTCCGACGGGCATTCAGGGAAGGCCCGCGCCTCGCCCGGACCGAAACGGACCGGTTTTCGTGCACGGTGACACGACGTCGTTGCCGGATAGTATTCCCGAGGCCCGGACAGCGGCCGCCGAGGGGGTTTCCGTCCATCCGCTTTTAAGGGTATCAAGCGATAGGGGGATCAAGACCCGGCCCCACCTTCGGGTGAGGTTTTCTTATGTCTACGAGTTCCCAGATAAATGTCAGGCACTTGTGATCGTGTGATCGCCATCACTGCGCGCCGGGTCGTGTGGGTGCAATTTAGCTGATGCAGGCCACTAGGATCCGATCCGACATCAACCCGAATATGAGATGGAAACCATGTGGGCACAGACAGTCCGCATCACGATCACCGGTATGATGGTGTGGAGCGCGAGCGTATTGGCGCTCGCGGTGGCCGGGTAGGGCGCCCGACCGGCTCCCCGGCGGCGGGCGCTCGACGCGGTATCCGGCGGGCGTTTCGTCACCGGCGCAACGCCGCTTGCGGCTGGTAAAAAGGGGAGATTTCGGGTATAATTTCACCCATCCGCGCGGGCCTCCGGGACACCGCGTCGGATTTCCGCCGCCGGGCGAAACCGGCATCCCGGCTACCGCCCGGACGGGGCCGGCCGTAACGGCACCGCACCAACCCAGGTGAGATCACGATGGCACGCACGGCCTTTCGTACAGTGATCCTTTCCGCCGCCCTGGCGGCGTGGGCGCTTGCCGCCGGCGCGCCTGTCCTCGCCGCCACCCAAACAGGTCAGGCGGGACCTTCCCTGGCCCCGGCCAAGTACAAGCCCCTGCCGGTGGGCACCAAGGTCAAGTACGACACGTGGAGCTACACCGTCACGAAAAGCGACGGTTTCGACATCACGTATAAAACCGACCACGGCCAGTGGCGTCATTCCTATGCCGTCTTCGGACGGCATGAGCGCGGAGCGTATAACCCGCAGAAAAGAGATGATGACTGGTATCTCGACCTTGATGACAAGAGCAGATCGGCATTGGAAAGCCTTTGGCCACTGAAGGTTGGCAAGAAAATAGTATTGGATTTAGAGGAAAAGTGGTCCACCGCGGAAACCGGTTACAGCGGTGAAGACGAGCCGGAATTCTCTCGCCTGACCGTGAACCTGGAAGTCTTGAGGACGGAGTTCCTGGTCCTCGACGGCGTCCGGTATGCGACCTTTGTCATAGGAGAACACGCGACCGGTGAAAATCCTTTCCCGGGGGAAAACGTCCCTTCCGCACTCGAGTATTCGGAGACCCGGTGGTACGAGCCCGGCTCCGGGCTGATCCTGAAAAGCGTCAGGGACTGGATCCGGGGACCGAAAAAAGGGGGGACGGATGAATACAGCCTCGTCCGCCTCCGCTTCCCCGGGGGCACCAAGACCCACGTCCTGGCGGGGACCAGGATTTCCGGCGAGGCCGGGGCGACGAGCGGCTGACGGCCGAGGTCGCGCGCCTTAAAGAGGAGGCCGAGGCGAAGCAGAAAACCCTGGCCGAGATGCGCGGCCGCGAAACCGAGGAGCGCCGCCGCCAGCGCGCCGAGCAGCAGCGCCTCTCGGACCAGGTGGCGCGCCTGATGCGCGATGCCGAGGAGCGGCGCAAGGCGGGAAAGCAGGCGCCGGCCGGGCAAAAGGGCACGGTCCAGCAGGCGGCGCTGGCCAAGTACAGCGGCATAAACTTCGGCCGCTATTACGCCCTGGTCATCGGCAACAACGAATACAAATACCTGCCGAACCTGAAGACGGCCGCCGGCGACGCCCGCGCCGTCGCCGATGTCCTCGGCGACACCTACGGATTTGACGTCACCCTGCTGATCGACGCGACCCGCGCCGACATTGTCGACGCCCTGGACGAATTTCGCGAAAAGCTGGACGACACGACCAACCTGCTCATCTATTACGCCGGTCACGGCTGGCTCGACGAGGCCGCCGAACAAGGCTTCTGGCTGCCGGTGGACGCCAAGCCGAACCGGCGGTCGAACTGGGTCGCCAATTCGACCATCACCGGCTCGCTGCGCGCCCTGAACTCCAAGCACGTCATGGTGGTCGCCGACAGCTGCTATTCGGGGACCCTGGTCCGCGGCATCAAGATCAAGGAGAACACCCCCGATTACATCCGGCGCATGGCCGGGAAGCGCGCCCGCCTGGCCCTGACGTCGGGGGGGCTGGAGCCGGTGGCGGACAGCGGCGGCGGCAAGCATTCACCCTTCGCCGCCGCCTTCATCGATGTCCTGAAGGCGAATCCCAGCGTCATCGACGGGACCCAGCTGTTCAGCCAGATGCGCCGCCCGGTGATCCTGAACTCCGACCAGACGCCCCAGTATTCCGACGTGCGCCGGGCCGGCCACGAAGGGGGCGACTTCCTGTTCGTGCGCCGGCGCTAAGGCCCTCCTCCCGGAGTTTTCTTCGCGTCCTCCGCGTTCGATTTTTTTTAACGCAGAGGACGCAGAGGGGACGCTGAGGATTTTAAAAGCGTGCTTTCAAAATACCCCGAGCCGGCTGAACGGTTCTCCGCCGGGTCTCCTCGTCTCCTCTGCGTTCCTCCGCGTTCTCTGCGTTCGATTCTTTTTAACGCGGAGGTGCGCCGAGGATTTCTTGAGTGTGTTTCGAAATATCCCGAGCCGGCTGAGAGGGTTCTCCGCCGGATCTCCCCGTCTCCTCCGCGACCCTTTGCGGCTTCCGCGTTTGATGCCTTCGACACTGTGATCCCGGTCACTGCGCCGGGGGTGTCCCGGCGCTACGGTGCGCACGAATCATCGGGCAAAGGGAACGATCCGGGTGGCGGCAGACAACCCCTGTGAGCGGTGTGACGATCCGGGCCGGGGCCGTCCGTCACTTGATCACCACCTGGTGGGTGAAGGTGTCGCCGTCGCTGACCGTGATCAGCTCGAACCCGAGCATCTTCGCCATGTCGAAAAAGTTGAAGGTGTCTTCCACCTTGAATTCGCGGAAGATGGGGGTGGCGCGCGCCGACGAGGTCAACGTGGCCAACAGGGCGCGGACGCGATAGATCGTATCCAGCCGGCCGGCCTGGTTGCTGACGATGATCAGTTTCTGGGCCCGGTTTCCCTTGGCGAAAAAGGCGGCCACGGGCGGATAGGACCGGTTCAACATTCCGTTCACCACGCCGGTGACGAACCCGATGCGCTGGCGGCGGTCGGCTTCGGGCAGGGTCCGCGCCCGGGACCGGTAGACCTCGACGGATGTGGGCTTCGGATAATAATAGCCCGCGTGCCTGTCCGTTTTCTCCTTCGCCACCGCCGGGGCGAAAGCGAGAACGATGACCACTGTCATGGCGGCCGGGATCAAGCGCCAGTTCACTGCCCGTCTCTTTCGTTATGTACGGATCCGCGGCCATGTTTAACGGGCCCCGCCGGCGAAGCAAGCGGAATGGCCGTCGGCGGCTCCACGGCGCGGGCCGGCGGCCGGCGCGCTGACGATCAATTGAGGCGAAATTACCCCCTCCGCCGCGGCGTCCGGGGGTAGGATACCGGTCCTGGGACCGGGCGATAAGGAGAGAGCCCATGCGTGAAAAATTCCCCGATGTGTCCCGCCCCATCCTGGCCGCCGCCGTCTCGATGACGGTGCTGGGGGGATGCGCCTTCTCCGATTATCAGCGGCCCACCATCGAAAGGGTTGGAGCCGGCGACGGGCGCATCGTTTTCGCCGCCGACGTGTTCCGGGAAGCCGCGCCCGAGCGGGTGAGGTTCACCGACATCTGGCAGCGCGAAGAGTACGCCCTGTTCCGCGGCGGCGGCGCCCAGGCGGAAATCCTCTACTCCACCACCACCACTCCGGTGTTCACGGTTGTCCTGGAGTACCGGTTGATGGTCGACGACATGGTGGAGACGTGGAACCTGAACCGAAAGCACGCCAAGGCCTGGGACGAATCGCGAAGGGTCGAGGCGCCCCTGGGGCCGTTTTTCTACAAGCCTTACAGGCTTGTCGGAGCGGACCGGGCGTGCTTCGGGTTCGCCACCGAGTGGGAACACAGGGGCGACGACCCCGATAACCGTCCGAGCAAGGTTCTCTTCGGATACTTCTGCGCCAAGCCGGGCGCGCCGCTCTCCCTGGACGGGATGGAGGACCTTATCCAGTCGATCGGCGTCAGGGGCGTCACCGAGCGCATCCGGCACGCGGACGCGGCCCGCCGGGAAGGCGCCGCCCGGGCGACCGACGCCCGCACCCAGGCCGACGCGGCGCTGATCGCCCACGGACCCTCGCCGTCGGCCGACCGCGGGAACGCCAGCTTCCCCTTCGATCTGGCCGAGTTTTTCACCGAAGGCGGCGAGGGGGACAAGACAAAATGATCCATGGGGGCGTAATCCCCAGATGCCGCGATGCCGCGGCGGCTAGTACCCTCTATGGGTCCCCCTGCGCGGATGATCACCCGCGGCGCCTGCCCTTTTTCCCCGGCTTGGCCGGCCTCCGCCCCTGGGCGGCCGGCCGGTCCGCGCCTTCCCCTTCGGCGTCCTGGCGTTGCGCCGCCGCCGGCGCCGGTCCCCCAAGCAGGCGCTCGACGTGGGACAGGTTCTTTTCCGTGACCGCGGCCATGGCGTCGGCACCCAGCGCGGTATAGACGGCGCGCGCCTTTTCGAAGGCCTCGGCCGCACCCTCCAGATGGGCCGATTCGCCGGTCAGCCGGCCAAGCAGGAACAGGGCCGAGCCCAGAGTGTTCTGGGTCGCCGCAAAGGGCAGGGGGTCGGCGTCCTCCGTGCGCACCGTCAGGGCGGCGCGGCAGGCATCGGCGGCCTTGGTCAGCACTTCCGTGTTGCGTAGCTGCTGACCGAGAACCTGGGCCGCCTGGGCGAAGTTGTTCATGACCTCGGCCCAGAGAAGGGGCGTTTCGCCGCGCGTGAACACCATGAGCGCCGCCTGGAAGGCGTTGAGCGAATCTCCGAGCGTGTCGCCCTCGCCGGTCCGCGAATCGAGCCTGTAGAGGACCTGACCCAGCCGGTTCTGCGTCGCCGCCCAGGCGCGCGGGGACTCCGCCCTGGTCAGCACGTCGAGGGCGCCGCGCAAGGCGTCGGCGGCGGCGGCGAGCGTCTCCATGTCGTTGGCGCGCTCGGCCAGGGCCTGGAGGACGGCGCCCAGATGTTTCTTGGTGAGCGCCCAATCGAGCGGATCGTCCTCCCTGGACCGGTTTTCCAGGGATGCCTGGTAGGTCTGGGCCGCCACCTGATAGAGGTCCCGGTTGCCCCCCCGGTTGGCCAGGGTGGCCAGGGCGTTGCCGTAACACATGTGGATGGCCGCCCGCTCCCGCGCCGTCAGGTCGGCGGGCAGGTTGTGGACGCAGGGCATGGCGGCGTACAGCGCCTCCTCCAGCGCCTGGCCGAGGCGCAGGCGCTTGCCTTCACTCCCGGGCGTCGTCGCGGCAAGGCTCACGGCAAGGAGGAGGGGAGCGAATTCGGGGCCGAAATCAACCGGCAGGTTGAGGGTGGTGGCGAGGCTGAAGCCCCCGGGCGGGTCCTCCTCCTCGACGGCCGCGGAGACGAACCTGAGGTGCAGCGTCGTCCCCGGCGCCGGAATCTCGCCCCAGATCAAAAGGTCGGCGCGCTCCCGGGCCAGCCATTGCCGGGCGGTGGCCGCCGCCGCCAGCCATTCCGCCGGTGACCCGGCGCCGTCCGGAGCCAATGCCCTTTTCAGGGGACGGACCCGCAAGCCCTTTGGTTTCCTGAGGGCGGCGACCACGTGGCGGCTGCGGTCGGCGCCGGCCTGATCGGCGATGGCGGCGACGCGGATCTCGATGCGCTCGGGGCGGGGCCCGCGTCGCCGGCCGAACAGGCGGCTGAACAGTCCGCCCCCGGCGTCCCCGCCCGGGGCGGCGTCCCGCTCACCGTCTTGACCTGTGTTCTTTCTCAACCGGCACCTCGCCGGAGCGTCACAACCGCGGCGGCTGCGCGCCGCTCCGTCACTGGACAATCATACAGGCTGCACGGTAAAAAATGCATTGTCCTGGCAAGGGAGGGCTCGATCGTCGGTGCCGGCAACGCCCGGCGCCCGAGAGGCGCAAGGTCCGCGACCGGATGCCTGTCTGGCCAAGGCGAATAACATTGGGGGGCGAGCGTGAGACCGTTTCTCATCGGACCTGCCGCCGCCGCGGTCCTGGCTGTCTGCGTGTCCAGCGCCATGGCGGGACCGTCGACCCCCGTCTACGACATGGACAGGTTTCTCGGCGAACCCTATCCGCTGGCGCCCCAGGCCGCGCCTGCGCCGCCACCCCAACCCGCGGCGCCGCCACGGTCCAAGCCCGCGCCCAAGCCGAAGCCGGTCACCGAAAAACGGAAAAGGCGCCGGTTGCCCGAACTGGCGGCCGAACCGGCGCCCCGCCGGGCGCCGCCGCCCGACGAAGGCCCAGGCGTCGGGGGCGTCCTCTCCGAGATCCGCGTTGGTTTCCTGGCGCACGACCAGGGGCCGTTCACCAGCAACAAGGAGGACGGCCCCGACGTCAACCTGGAGTTCCTGTTCGTGTCGCCGGACCTGCTCGACGCCATCTGGTCGCCGCGGCCCCATATCGGCTTTACCGGCAACACCGCCGGCGACACCAACCAGGCCTATCTGGGGCTGACCTGGGAGTGGGGGTTCTGGCGCCGCGCCTTCGCGGAATTCAGTCTCGGCGGCGCGGTCCACGACGGCGAATTGACGACGAATATCGTGGGCCGGACCAAGAAGGAACTGGGGTGCCGCGTCCTGTTCCGGGGATCCGTCGCTATCGGGGTTAAATTCGCCGGTCGCCATTCGGTGATGGCGCACCTCGGCCACATTTCCAACGGCGGTATCTGCGAGCAGAACGAGGGCCTGGAAAATGTGGGGGTCCGCTACGGATACCGTTTCTGAAGCGCGCCGCCGGGCGCCGTGAAACCGGGGCTTAGCTTGCCATGCCTTCGCCGCCGCCGTTTGCCCGATCGGCGAGAAACGTGAGCAGAATCTCCACTTCGTCCGGGTCCTTCACGCAGTAGTCGGCGGCGGGCGGCGCGCCGCCGTCCACCCCGTCGCTGACGTAAACGCAGATTCCCCGCCCCTCGAGGGCGTTGAACGCGTCCTCGTCGGTGATGTCGTCGCCGACGTAGACGGGCATCACGTCGGGTCCGTCGAGATCCAGCGCCTTCAGCATCCACAACACCGCCTTGCCCTTGTCCCAATCGAGCCCCGGCAGAATCTCGTAGACCTTCTTTCCGGAAACGCCGCGCAGGCGCGGATGGTTCGCAAGGAGGCCCTCGACGGCGGCCTTGACCGCAACCGCACCGGCCTCGTTGGTCAGGCGGTAGTGGACGGCGACGGAGCACGATTTGGGTTCGATGATGACGCCCTCCACCGACGCCAGTTTGCGCTCCAGCGCCTCGCCAACCTCCTCCAGGAGGTCACGGTACTTGGTGCAGTCCGCGAGCGGTTCGGTGCCGTTGTCCGGCCAGGCGATGTCGAAGCCGTGACTGCCGGCGTAGACCAGGTTGTCCAGACCCACCCGCTCATGCACGTCCTTGCGGTCGCGCCCGCTGATGACGATGACCGGACAGCGCTCGGCCAGGGTGCCGACGGTCCGGCGCATGGAATCGGAGAGTGCGGCCATGTCCGGGCGGTCGACGACGGGCGCCAGCGTGCCGTCGAAATCGAGGAACACGGCGAGCCGCTTTCCCTCAAGGCGGGCCGCCAGTTCGTTACGGTGCGACAGGGCGGACGGCAGCGCGGGTTCTTTCGGGCTCACTTCGATGTTCTCCGGTTCCAGGACACGTCGGCGTCGGGCCGGCGGCCCGCCGAACGGCCGGCGATGCCGCGAAGCGCGGACGTTCTTGCCTGCGAAAAAGCCAACATGCAAGCGGTATTCCCTTAAGCGCCCTTCGCCATCCCGCCATGGTCCCCGGCGCCCCGCGGCGGCAACCCGACGCGCCAGTGGATGCTCCATCCCGAATACGGTAAGCGTTTTAGGATATCCTTAACGATACGCAAGAACCGCAAACGGGCCGTGTCCGGTATGTAGGTTCGGAAACCCCGTCCGGCGATGCCTTCGGGTGTATATAGTCAAACGTAGGGTGGGGGTCATGGCCCGGCTTATGCCGGCCGGGGTCCGGCTTTTGCAAAATGTGTGACAGGGTGGAACGGGCCGGGTACTCTCGCCCGCCATTGGCAAGCCGGGTCTTGCGCATGCACCGGAAGCGGATTTCGAGTCTCATCTCAGCCCCGACGGCGGTCCTGATATTCGGCCTCCTTCTGCCGGCGCCCGCCGTCGGGCAGGCGGCAGACGGCGGCGCGGCCCCAGCGGGGACTACGGCCGAGGTTTCCCTGGGCGACCTGGAGGCCCTGGTCGCCACCATCGAGGACGAGGCCGGGCGCAAGCGGCTCGTCGCCCGCATCCGGGCCCTGATCGCGGCGCAAAAGAGCGTTACCGAAGAACCGGCCGTGGAAAGCCTGGGCGCCGGTTTCATCGACCGGCTTTCTAAGAACGTCAAGGAAAGCAGCGGCCAGCTGGCGGCGGCGGTGCAAACGTTGTAGCGACCTGCCGGGGCTGGCGGCGTGGGTGCGCGCCCAGGCGGGCGACCCCGACGCCCGCGCCCTGTGGCGGGGTCTCCTGCTCAAGCTGGCGCTGGTTCTGGCCGTTGGCTGGGGCGCCCAGGGTCTGGTTCGTTTCCTGCTCGGACGCACGCGCCGGGCGCTGGAGGGCCGGGATACCGACAGCCTGCTGGTGCGCATACCCGTGCTCGCCGGACGCACGGTGCTGGACGTGGTCCCCATCGCCGCCTTCGCCGGCGCCGCGTACGGCGCGCTGCCGCTGACCCAGCCCGGGCCCGAGGTCTACGTGGTGGCGCTCACCGTCATCAACGCCTACCTGATCGTGCGGGCAACGTTGGTGGTGGCGCGCATGCTGCTGGTGCCCGCGGTGCCGTCCTTGCGGGTGCTGCCGATCGGCGGCGAGACCGCCAACTACCTGTTCATCTGGATCCGGCGCCTGGTCTGGGTGGCGGTGGCCGGCTACTTCCTGGCCGAGGCGGCATTGCTTCTCGGCCTGCCCGCGGGCGGCCACGCCGGCCTGCTGCGCCTGCTCGGCCTGCTGGTCAGCGGCATGGTGGTCGTTTTCATCCTGCAGAACCGCGCCGCCGTCGCCGGCTGGATGCGCGGCGCCGCCGGTACGGGGCCGGGCCGGTTCGGCGTACGCAACCTGCGCGCCCGGTTCGCCGACATCTGGCATGTGCCCGCCATCATCTACGTGGCCGGCGTGTACGGCGTCTGGGTGCTGGGCGTCGAGGGCGGGTTCCAGTTCATGGCCCGCGCCACCGTCGCCACGGCGGCGATCCTGACCGTGGCGGGGCTGGCGGGGTATGCGCTGCGGCGGGCCATGAGACGCGGCTTCGCCGTCAACGAAGAGGTCAAGGCGCGCTTCCCGACCCTGGAGGGCCGCGCCAACCGGTACCTGCCGGCCCTGCATGCGGGGCTGCGCTGGGTGATCTACGCGGTGGCCGCGCTCGCCGTGCTGCAGGCCTGGGGCATCGACGCCTTCGGCTGGCTGGAGACGCCGTTCGGGCGGCGGTTGACCCAAAGCGCGCTCAGCATCGCCACCGTCATGGTCCTGGCGCTGATCGCCTGGGAGGCGATCAGCGCGGCGATCGAGCGCTACCTGACCCGGGCCGATGCGGACGGAACCCTGATCGAACGCAGCGCCCGGACGCGCACCCTGTTGCCGCTTCTGCGCAACGCGGTGCTGGTGGTGCTGACGGTGATGGTGAGCATGATCGTGCTGTCGGAGCTCGGCGTCGACATCGCGCCGCTGCTGGCGGGCGCCGGCGTGATCGGTCTGGCCATCGGCTTCGGCGCCCAGAAGCTGGTCCAGGACGTGATCACCGGCGTCTTCATCCTGTTCGAAGATTCCATCGCCGTCGGCGACGTGGTCAAGGTGGGCGGGCTGGCCGGCGTGGTCGAGGCCATCTCCATCCGCTCCATACGGCTGCGCGATCTTTCGGGCAAGGTGCACACCGTCCCCTTCAGCGCCGTCGACACGGTCACCAACATGACCAAGGACTTCTCGTACTACCTCTTCGAGGTGGGGGTGGCCTACCGCGAAGACACCGACGAGGTGGCCAAGGTGCTCAAGCAGATCGGCGCCGAAATGCAGGACGACCCCGAATTCGGGCAGTTGATTCTGGCGCCTTTCGAGGTCCTGGGCGTCGACCAGTTCGCCGATTCGGCGGTCATCATCAAGGCCCGCTTCAAGACCGCGCCGATCAAGCAGTGGACCGTGGGACGCGAGTTCAACCGGCGCATGAAACAGAGGTTCGACGAACTCGGGATCGAGATCCCCTTCCCCCACACCACCATCTACTTCGGCGAGGACAAGCACGGCGAGGCGCCGGCGGCGCGCATCCGCACGGAGGAGCCGGAGGCCGCCTCCCGGCGCGCCGCCGCGCCCGGGAAGCGGCGCAAACGCGCCGCCGCGGACATCGTCGAGTTGCCGACGCAGGAGGACGGGGCCGGCGACGGCGGTTAGGGGCTGCGGATTGCGCGCGGCGACGGGTCTCTTGATTCTTGAAAACCTCGGCGTTCCTCCGCGTCCTCTGCGTTTAAAATCTTAACGCCGAGGACGCAGAGGGACGCGGAGGAAACCTAAGAAACCCATTCCCCGCGACGGCGCAAAGCACGGCCCGTCGCACAGGGACCGGGCGTCTCCTGCGCCTTGGTGCTCCTGGCGTCTTGGCGGTTGGCTTGGGAATTCCCGGGGGGAGCGCCGTGGCGGTCGGGGGGTGTCCTCCCGGCCTTTGGAAACGCGGGGGGCGCACCCCCGACCACCAAAAAAAAGACCCTGGACGGCCCACCGAAAAACATATAAAGACATGTTTATATCTGCATCTATCTTA
This sequence comes from Pseudomonadota bacterium, assembly GCA_022567015.1. Classification (GTDB taxonomy): domain Bacteria; phylum Pseudomonadota; class Alphaproteobacteria; order Rhodospirillales; family 2-02-FULL-58-16; genus JACZQZ01. The sequence goes on along the minus strand of JADFHR010000021.1, from coordinate 7,726 downwards.
GGTTCATGACATGGGATCTTCGGGAGGCGGACTGCGGTGCAACCCCTGTTGACGGCTTTGCGGGCGGTGGCGGAACCGACGCGCCTGCGTCTGCTCGCGCTCAGCGCCCTGGGCGAGCTGACCGTCGGCGAGATGGTGCAGATCCTCGGCCAGAGCCAGCCCAGGGTGTCGCGCCACCTCAAGCTTCTCGCCGACGCCGGCCTGCTGGACCGCTTCCGCGAGGGCAGCCGGGTCTACCACCGTCTGGTCCGCGACGGGCCCGGGGCCGAGGTCGCCCGGCACCTGATCGCCATGTTGCCCGAGGATGACCAGGATCTGGCCCTCGATCTGGAGCGCCTGGCCGCGGTCAAGGCCGAGCGGGCGCGGGCGGCGGCGGCCTATTTCCGCAGGAACGCCGCCCGTTGGAACGAACTGCGCTCCCTCTATGTGGACGAACGCGAGGTCGAACGGGTGCTCGCCGGGTTCCTGCCCGCCCAGGGCATCCGCGACCTGCTCGACGTGGGCACCGGAACCGGGCGCATGCTCGAACTTTTCGGGCCGCGGGTGACCCACGCCCAGGGCATCGACCTGTCGCGAGAGATGCTGGCCGTGGCGCGGGCCAACCTGGAACGGGCCGGCCTGAAGAACTGCGTGGTGCGCCAGGCCGACATGTTTCAGCTGCCCTTTCGGGGCGCTTCGTTCGACGCCGTGACCATCCATCAGGTGCTGCACTATGTCGACAATCCCGGCCCGGTGATCGCCGAGGCGGCGCGGGTGCTGCGCCCCGGCGGGCGGATGCTGGTGGCGGACTTCGCGCCCCACGACCTCGAATCCCTGCGCAGCGAACACGAACATCGCCGGCTCGGTTTCGGCGATTCCGAGGTCGCCGGATGGTTCGCCGCTGCCCATCTTGTAACCAGGGAGGTCGTGCACCTGCCGGGCGATCCCCTGACCGTGACCGTGTGGCTGGCGGCCAAGCCGGAAGGGACGCCGGAGTGATGACGTCGATGAACAAAAAGAACGCGGCCGCCCCGCCACCGGCCGCCCGGCCCTTCCTCGCCGTGGCGTCGCCCCTTCCCCACGACGTCCGGGTGTCGTTCGAGTTTTTTCCGCCGAAGACGGAAAAGATGGAGGAGATCCTGTGGGACAGCATCCAGCGCCTGGCGCCCCTTGAGCCGGCGTACGTCTCGGTCACCTACGGCGCCGGGGGTTCGACCCGCCAGCGCACCCACGCCACGGTGGTGCGCATCCGCCGGGAAACGGTGCTGGAGCCGGCCGCCCACCTCACCTGCGTCGGCTCGACGCGCGAAGAGATCGACGAGATCGCGCGCCAGTACTGGCACTCGGGCATCCGCCACGTCGTCGCCCTGCGCGGGGATCCGCCCGAGGACGTGGACCGCTACACGCCCCATCCCGGCGGCTATGCCTATGCGTCCGACCTGGTGGCGGGATTGAAAAGGGTGGCCGACTTCGAGATCAGCGTCGCCGCCTTTCCCGAGGTTCACCCCCAGGCGGCCAGCGCCGAGGCCGATCTGGACAACCTCAAGCGCAAGATCGACGCCGGCGCCACCCGCGCCATCACCCAGTTCTTCTTCGACGCCGACATCTACTTGAGGTTCCTCGACCGCGCCCGCGCCGCCGGCGTCACCGTGCCCATCGTGCCGGGCATCCTGCCGGTGACCAATTTCGCCCGCGTCGTGCAGTTCGCCGCCATCTGCGGGACCCGGATTCCGGGCTGGATGGCCGATCTTTTCGAAGGGCTGGACGACCGTCCCGAGACCCGCAGGCTGGTGGCGGCGACGGTCGCGGCCGAACAGTGCCGGGCGCTGTACGCCAACGGCGTCAACGACTTCCATTTCTACACCCTGAACCGGGCCGAACTGACCTATGCCATCTGCCACGTTCTCGGCGTGCGGGCCAAGGCGGAGCCGACCGGCCAGGAGCTGAAGGCCGCCCGATGAAGGACAGCGAAACGACGGCCGTGCTCGAGGAATTGCTGGCCCGGCGCATTCTCGTGCTCGACGGTGCCATGGGAACGATGATCCAGGCCCATGCCCTGGACGAGGCGGGGTACCGGGGAGAACGCTTCGCCGATCACCCCTCGGACCTGAAGGGCAACAACGATCTGCTCACCCTCAGCCGGCCCGATATCATCGGCGACATCCACACCGCGTATCTGGAAGCGGGCGCGGACATCGTCGAGACCAACACGTTCAACTCGACCTCCATCGCGCAGAGCGATTACGGCGCCGAAGCCCTGGTCTACGAGCTCAACCACGAGGGCGCCCGCATCGCCCGCGCCGCCGCCGATGCGGTCCAGGCCAAGACGCCCGACAAGCCGCGCTTCGTGGCCGGCGTTCTCGGGCCGACCAACCGCACCGCCTCCATCTCGCCCGACGTCAACGACCCGGGCTTCCGCAACGTCAGCTTCGATGAGCTGGTGGCCGCCTATAGCGAATCCATCGCCGGGCTTGTCGACGGCGGGGCCGACATTCTGCTCGTCGAGACGGTCTTCGACACCCTCAACTGCAAGGCGGCCATCTACGCCATCCACAAGTATTTCGACGACCACGGGGTGCGCCTGCCGGTGATGATTTCGGGCACCATCACCGACGCCTCGGGGCGCACGCTCTCGGGGCAGACGGCGGAGGCCTTCTGGAACTCGGTCGCCCACGCCCGTCCCTTGAGCGTCGGCTTCAACTGCGCGCTCGGCGCCAAGGACCTGCGCCCCCATGTCCAGGACGCCGCCCATATCGCCGGAGTCTATGTCAGCGTTCATCCCAACGCCGGCCTTCCCAACGAGTTCGGCGAATACGACGACACCCCGGAATACATGGCCGGCCAGCTCGGGGAGTTCGCCGAAAGCGGCCTGGTGAACATCGTCGGCGGCTGCTGCGGCACCACGCCCGCCCACATCGCGGCCATCGTCGACGCCGTCGCCTCGGTGGCGCCCCGCAAGGTCCCGAAGATCGAAAAGCATTGCCGGCTCAGCGGCCTGGAGCCCCTGACCATCGCGCCGCTCACCGGGTTCGTCAACGTCGGCGAGAGGACCAACGTGGCGGGCTCGGCGCGCTTCGCCAAGCTCATCCTGGACGACGATTACGATGCGGCGCTGCAGGTGGCGCGCGACCAGGTGCTGAACGGCGCCCAGGTGATCGACGTCAACATGGACGAGGCCATGCTGGATTCGCAGGCCGCCATGGTGCGGTTCCTGAGCCTGGTCGCCTCCGAGCCCGATATCTGCCGGGTGCCGGTGATGATCGACTCATCCAAGTGGTCGGTGATCGAGGCCGGCCTCAAATGCGTCCAGGGCAAGGCGGTGGTGAACTCGATCAGCCTCAAGGAAGGCGAGGAGCCCTTCGTCGCCCACGCCCGCGAGATCCTCCGCTACGGCGCCGCGATGATCGTCATGGCCTTCGACGAAGACGGCCAGGCGGACAGCAAGGCGCGCATGTTGGAAATCTGTACCCGGTCCTACGAAATCCTGACCAAAAAGGTCGGCGTGCCGCCCGAGGACATCATCTTCGATGCCAACGTCTTTCCCGTCGCCACCGGCATCGAGGAACACAACAACTTCTCCGTCGATTACATCGCATCGGTGCGCGAGATCAAAAAATCCCTGCCCTACGCCCTGACCAGCGGCGGCGTCAGCAACATGTCGTTCTCGTTCCGCGGCAACAACCCGGTACGCGAGGCCATGCACGCGGTGTTCCTGTACCACGCGGTCAAGGCCGGGATGGACATGGGCATCGTCAATGCCGGCCAACTGGCGGTCTACGCCGACATCCCCGACGATCTGCGCGAACGGGTCGAGGACGTGGTGCTGAACCGGCGCGCCGACGCCACCGAGCGCCTGGTGGAGATCGCGGGTTCGGCCGAGGGACAGGCGCGCGCGCGAACCGAGGACCTGAGCTGGCGCCAGGCCCCGGTCGGCGAACGCCTGAGCCACGCGCTGGTCGAGGGCATCAACGCATACATCATCGAGGACACGGAAGAGGCGCGCCTGGCGGCGGACCGCCCCATCGAGGTCATCGAGGGTCCCCTCATGGACGGCATGAACGTGGTCGGCGACCTGTTCGGCTCGGGCCAGATGTTCCTGCCCCAGGTGGTGAAAAGCGCCCGCGTCATGAAGCAGGCGGTGGCCCACCTGCTGCCCTTCATCGAGGCGGAAAAAAGCGGCGCGGCGAAGACGAAGGGCAAGATCCTGCTCGCCACGGTCAAGGGCGACGTGCACGACATCGGCAAGAACATCGTCGGCGTCGTGCTCCAGTGCAACAACTTCGAAATCGTGGACCTCGGCGTCATGGTGCCCTACGAGGAAATCCTGCGCCGGGCGCGCGAGGAGAACGTCGACATCATCGGCCTTTCGGGCCTGATCACCCCGTCGCTCGAGGAGATGACGACGGTGGCGAAGGAAATGACGCGCCAGGGGCTGGACGTCCCGCTGCTCATCGGCGGGGCCACCACGTCGAAGGTTCACACCGCGGTCAAAATTGCGCCCGCCTACAGCGGGCCCACGGTGCATGTGCTCGACGCCTCGCGGGCCGTCAGTGTCGCGTCGAGCCTGACCAGTGAGCGGCTGCGGGACTCCTTCGTCGAGTCCCTCGCGGCCGAGTACGAACAAGCGCGCACCCGTCACGCGAGCCGGCGGCGCGGGCCGGCGCGGCCTTCCATCGCGGTTGCACGCGCGGCCGCGCACAAAATTGATTGGTCGTCGCAAACGCCGCCCAGGCCGGCGTTCCTCGGCCTCAAGTCCTTCGACGACGTCGACCTCGCCGAGTTGGCGGGCTACATCGACTGGACGCCCTTCTTCCGCACCTGGGAGCTCGCGGGCACCTATCCCCGGATTCTCGAGGACAAGAAAGTGGGCGAGGCCGCGCGTGCGCTATTCGACGACGCGAAAGCCATGCTGGAGAAAATCGTCGCGGAGAAATGGCTGCGCGCGCGCGCCACCGTCGGCTTTTTCGCGGCCAACGCGGCTGGTGACGACGTGGAGCTCTATGCCGGCGACAACCGGGGCGAGGTGCGCGCCACGGTTCATTTCCTGCGCCAGCAGATCGCGAAAACAGACGGCCGGGAAAACCTCTGTCTCTCGGATTTCGTCGCGCCCAAGGACTCGGGCGTTGCCGACTACCTCGGCGCCTTCGTCGTCACCACGGGCCTTGGGATCGAAACCAAGCTCGCCGAGTTCGAGGCGGCGCACGACGACTACAACGCGATCCTGCTCAAGGCTTTGGCCGACCGCCTGGCGGAGGCGTCCGCCGAGCGCCTGCACGAACGCGTGCGCAAGGAGTTCTGGGGGTACGCGCCTGGCGAGGCCTTGGACAGCGCGGCGCTGATCCGCGAGGACTACGTGGGTATCCGGCCCGCACCGGGCTATCCCGCCTGCCCCGACCACAGCGAAAAGCCGGTGCTGTTCGATTTGCTGGAGGCCGAGCGCCGCACGGGCGTCACGCTCACGGAAAGTTTCGCGATGCTGCCCGCCTCGTCCGTGTCGGGCTATTACTTTTCCCACCCGGACGCGCGTTATTTCGGCATCGGCAAGGTCGGCCGCGATCAGGTCCGGGACTATGCGCGCCGCCGCGGCGTGGGCCTGGCCCAGGCCGAGACCTGGCTTGCCCCCAACCTGGGGTACGATCGATAGGGAGATTGCGGGCTCGTTGAGGCGCGCGGGTATTGATGCCGGCGCAATTAGTCGGAAGCGGTCCGCCTGAGAACAAGAATCCGATCGCGCCCTTGCTCCGCTACGTATACGTCTCCGTTTCGACCGAACGCAATGCCTTGTGGGGCCATCAAACCCGACATGACCACTTCGAGGCGGCCCGCAAAGTAGCGCAACAGCCTCCCCGGTTTCGCATCTTCGGTGATCCACAGCGCGCCATCGGACGCAACCTCCACTTGATCTGGGTTGGTGAGGCCTGCGAGGACGGTCTCCAATCCTTCGTCCGTCATCGCGAGGATTCGCCCGGTCTTGGTTTCGGCAACATAAACCGTTCCGCTGGGAGAAATGGCTAGGCCCTCCGGCCTGCGGAGCCCCCGGACGAGAACCTCGATCTTCCCGTTCCGGGAGAGTGCCACAACGCGCCCGCCCCGATCCTCCGCGACGATCAAGCCGCCATCTGGAAGGATGTCGATGCCCTCCGGACTGTCGAGGTTCGCCAGTACGTTTCTCGAAAAATCTCTCAGGTCAATTTGAATTACCCGGCCTTGGTCAACCTCCTCGGTGACGTAGAGGTAGGGCCATCTGATCGCTAGCCCATCCGGGCGGTGCAATCCGGCGGCGACGGTGAATCGCTCACCGTTGGACAAACGAGCGATCCGCCCCTGGCTTTGCGACTCGATGGTCGCGTAAATCTCACCCTGCTTGCCAATGAGAATGTTGTCCACGCGATATAGATTTTGAATGAACACCTGATATGCCCATCCGGCGGAGGCGGTGGGATCGGGGCCCAACTCGTCCGAAAGGGCGCCCGGGACCCCGAGGCCGAACAATATCGCCGCCGCCGCCGCCAATGCCTCGAGGTGTCGGGCGAACCGTGCTCGCAAGTGGAAGTTACCCATGAGATGATTCCACCTTGTCCAAGTTAAAGCGACGTTGGGCAACACTATAGACCTTTCCTTTCAACGTCGTGTCGAACCGTTTAAAGTGCGGCCGCGTTCGCAAACAGTGTGGGGGCTGTTGCACCGCCGGACGCGCGGGCGGGCGGTTCGCCAAGGGAGGGTTTAGCGATGAGTGATACCTGCAAGGGCGTTTGTTTCTGTGGCGCGGTGGAGTTGGAAGTCACGGGCTCGCCGGTGGCGACGGGATATTGCCACTGCGAGGACTGCCGGGCCTGGTCGGCCGCGCCCGTCAACGCCTTCAGCCTTTGGGCGCCGGACGGCGTGCGCGTCACCAAGGGCGAGGACAAGATCGGCACCTACAACAAGACCGAACATTCCCACCGGAAATTCTGCACGTCGTGTGGCGGGCATCTCATGACCGATCATCCGGGCATGAAGCTGGTGGATGTTTATACCGGCATATTGCAAGGCTTCAGCGAAGCGCCGACGCTTCACGTGCATTACGGGAGCAAGACGATCTCGATGAAGGACGGGCTGCCGAAGTTCAAGGACCTGCCGTCGGATTTTGGCGGCTCCGGCGAAACGCTTCCGGATTAGTACGGCGTCCACATGATGTTGCGGCGCTCCGATTCGGCGTGAGCGCCGGCGGCGCGCAATCCCTCCACAAGCCTCTCCCAGACCGCCGTGTCCCGGAACGGCAATCGCATCATATCGCCAACGTGGAAATCCGGCTCGGAGGCGAGCAGCCGGGCGACCGCGTCGTGCGCGCCCTCGGGATCTCCGTCGAACCACCGGCTCGCCGCCAATCCCGCAAGATTGTGCGGCAGTCCCGGAGCCAGTTGATCCGCCTGCCAAAACCACTCGGCCGCCTACCGGACATGCCCGGCGCCGAAGTGCCCGTAGCCCGCGATCCGGCCATACAAGTGGACATAGGGATCGCGGATATCGATGTTGACCGCTCGAGTGGCGGCGTCCGTACCGTTTGCGTAATCACCCGAAAAAACCTCGACCGCTCCTAGGCACCAAACTCCCATATTAAACCCGGGGTTCAACTGTAGCGACCGTTGCGCCACGGCCAGGGCTTCGTCGTGGCGCGCCCGGGCGTAGAGCAACAGGCCCGAATAAACGACCAGAAGCATGTCGCTCTCGTTCGTCTTCCGCCGCGCCTCTTCGACCCGTTGGAAGG
>JADFHR010000020.1 GCA_022567015.1 Pseudomonadota bacterium | reverse complement strand
TAAGCCGTCTCTATGGGTCATGATCAGTGACCCTTGGTATTAGGGCCGAAAACCTTGGTAAGCCGGCTCGTCGGGTCATGATCAGCGTCCCTTGGTATTATACGGGATTCCAGAAATTTTGATTCCTTGTCGCGGAACGAAGCGCTGTATTTTCCCTGTGAATCCCCCTGTGATCCCTGTCATCTCCGTGGTTCGAAATAACCCTGGCGCGAGGGTTCCGCCTTTCCGTATCAGTCGCCGGTGTCCGCCTTTTCGTCCAGGGCCGCCTGGGCCGCCGCCAGCCGCGCGATGGGCACCCGGTAGGGCGAGCACGAGACATAGTCCAGCCCCACGGACTGACAGAAGCGGATGGAGGCCGGGTCGCCTCCGTGTTCGCCGCAGATGCCGAGTTTCAGGTCCGGCCGCGCCGCCCGGCCGCGCTCGACCGCGATGCGGACCAGTTCGCCGACGCCCTCCTGATCGAGGGTGATGAAGGGATCTTCGGTGAAGATACCCTTCTGGTGATAGAGCGCGATGATGTTTCCGGCGTCGTCGCGGGAAAGGCCGAGGGTGGTCTGGGTCAGGTCGTTGGTGCCGAAGCTGAAGAACTGGGCGTTTTCGGCGATGTCGCCGGCGCGCAGGGCCGCCCGCGGCAGCTCGATCATGGTCCCCACCAGGTAGTCCAGCCTGACGCCTGACGCCGCCATCACGTCGGAGGCGACGCGGTCGACCGCCTCCTTCACGATGTCGAACTCCTTCTTCATGCCGACCAGCGGGATCATGACCTCGGGGTGCACGGTGTGGCCCGCCTTGGAAACCTCGACCGCGGCCTCGAAGATGGCGCGCACCTGCATGTCGTAGATCTCGGGGTAGGTGATCCCGAGGCGGCAGCCCCGGTGCCCCAGCATCGGGTTGCCCTCGTGCAACTGGGCGGCGCGGGTCTTGACCATGGCCACGTCGACGCCGGCGGCCTCGGCCAGCTCGGCCATGTCCCTTTCGGTGGTGGGCAGGAACTCGTTCAGGGGCGGATCGAGAAGGCGGATGGTGACCGGCAGCCCGGCCATGATGGTGAACAGGTCGACGAAGTCCTGGCGCTGATAGGGCAGCAGCTTTTCCAGCGCCTCGCGGCGTTGGGCCTCGGTCTTGGACATGATCATCTGGCGCATATAGAGGATTCGCTCGGGCTGGAAGAACATGTGCTCGGTGCGGCACAGCCCGATCCCCTCGGCGCCGAACCTGCGGGCGGTTTCGGCGTCGACCGGCGTTTCGGCGTTGGCGTACACGCCCATGGTGCGCACCTCGTCCGCCCATTCCATGAGCGTGGCGAAGTCGCCGCTAAGCTCGGGCTGGATGGTCGGCACCTTGCCCAGCATCACCTCGCCGGTGGCGCCGTCGATGGTGATGACGTCGCCTTCCTCGATGACCTCGCCGCCCGCCATCATGCGCTTGGCCCCGTGGTCGACGCGGATGTCGCCGGCGCCGGCGACACAGGGCGTGCCCATGCCCCGGGCGACCACCGCCGCGTGGCTGGTCATGCCGCCGCGGGTGGTGAGGATGCCCTCAGACACATGCATGCCGCCGATGTCCTCGGGGCTGGTCTCGACGCGCACCAGCACCACGGCCTCGCCCCTTTCGGCCCAGGCCTCGGCGTCCTCGGCGCTGAACACCACCTTGCCCGAGGCGGCGCCCGGCGAGGCCGGCAGCCCCTTGGCCAGGACCCGGCGCTCCGCCTTGGGGTCCAGGGTCGGGTGCAGGAGCTGGTCCAGCCGGGCCGGATCGATGCGGCGCACCGCTTCGGCCTTGTCGATCAGGCCCTCGGCGACCATGTCGACGGCGATCTTCAGCGCCGCGTTGGCGGTGCGCTTGCCGGCACGGGTCTGAAGCAACCACAGCTTGCCGCGCTGGATGGTGAACTCCAGGTCCTGCATGTCCGTATAATGGGCCTCGAGCTTGCCCCGTATGTCCTGGAGCTCGTGATAGAGCTCGGGGATGACCTCCTCCATGGCCGGAAGATCGGAATCATTCGCCCGTTTTTCGGCGATGGTGATCGGCTGCGGCGTGCGGATGCCGGCGACCACGTCCTCGCCCTGGGCGTTGACCAGGTACTCGCCATACAAGGCGTTCTCGCCGGTCGAGGGGTCGCGGGTGAAACAGACGCCGGTGGCGCAGTCCTCGCCCATGTTGCCGAAGACCATGGCCTGGACGTTGACCGCCGTGCCCCAGTCGCCCGGGATCCCGTGCAGCCTGCGGTAGGTGACGGCGCGCGGGTTCATCCAGCTTCCGAAGACGGCGCCGATGGCGCCCCACAGCTGCTCTTCCGGATCCTGGGGGAAGGGCGTGCCCAGTTGTTTCTCGACCTTGGTGTGATAGGCCGTGACCAGGGTCTTCCAGTCCTCGGCCGTGAGGTCCGTATCCAGGGTCAGGCCGTGGCTTTCCTTGTGGCTCTCCAGAAGCTCTTCGAAGTGGTGGTGCTCGACGCCGAGCACCACGTCGCCGTACATCTGGATGAAGCGGCGGTAACAGTCGTAGGCGAAGCGTTCGTCGCCGCTGTCGGCGGCCAGGCCGTCGACGGTGTCGTCGTTGAGGCCCAGATTGAGCACCGTGTCCATCATGCCGGGCATGGACGCCCGGGCCCCGGAGCGCACGGACAGGAGCAGCGTCCCCGTGGGGCTGCCGAACCTGGCGCCGACGATCTTCTCGATGCCGGCGAGGGCGTCCTCGGCCTGGCGCCTGAGCTCGTCGGGATAGGTGTCGCCGTGCTCGGAAAAATAGGTGCAGGCCTCGGTCGTGATGGTGAAGCCGGGCGGCACGGCGATGCCCAGGTTGCTCATCTCGGCCAGATTGGCCCCCTTGCCGCCGAGCAGGGTCTTCATGTCGGCGCGGCCCTCGGCGCGGCCGCCGCCAAAGCAATAGGTCCACTTGGTCACCGCTCGCCGCCCTCGATCCTGGAGAAGTCGGCGACCTGGTCGAGGGTGGCGTCGATGCGGCTCAGAAGCCGCAGCCGGTTTTCCCTCAGTTTCGCCTCCTCGCAGTTGACGGTTACGTGGTCGAAGAAATCATCCACCGGCCGGCGCAGCCGGGCGATGGACGACATGGCGCCGGTGAAGTCCTCTTGCGCGAGCGCTTCCCTGGCGCCGCTGGTCGCGTCGTCAAGGTAGGCAGCGAGGTATTTTTCTTCCTCGGCGACAAGCAAGTCCGGCTTAAAGTCGTTGGCATAGGTCTTGCCGTCCCTCTTTTCCTCGATGCGCACGATGTTGGCGGCGCGCTTGTAGGCCACCAGCAGGTTCTCGCCGTCGTCGCTCTTCAGGAACGCACCCAGGGCCTCGACCCGGGCCAGCAGCCGCACCAGGTCGTCCTCGCCGTCGAGGGCGAACACGGCCGAAATCAGGTCGTGGCGCACGCCTTTCTCCCGCAGGTGCACCTTGAGGCGGTCGGCGATAAAGGCGAGGAGGTCCTCCGAGACGAGGCTGTGCCCGCTGGCCTTGCTCGTATACAGGACACCCTCCGGGATGACCGCCACACCGGTCTTCCTGGCGATGGCGGCCATAGCCTCGCCTATGGTCTCTGTCGTCGCGGAAAGCGCCTCGTCGAAAACGTCGAGCAAGGGCACGCGCAACCCTTTCTCCAAAATCAGCCGGATGACCCCCAGCGCCGAACGCCGGAGCGCAAAGGGGTCCTTGGAGCCGGTCGGTCTTTCGTCGATGGCGAAGAAGCCTACAAGTGAGTCGATCTTGTCGGCCAGGGCCACGGCGACGCTGACCGGCGCCGTCGGGCAGGCATCGTTGGGGCCGACGGGCGCGTAATGCCCGGCGATGGCGTCGGCCACGTCGGCCTTTTCCCCGTCGTTCAGCGCGTAATAGCGGCCCATGGTGCCCTGGAGCTCGGGGAATTCGCCCACCATCGCGGTCGACAGATCCGCCTTGCACAGCCGCGCCGCGCGCCCGGCCGGGGCGGGGTCGGCGTCGGCGTAGCCGGCCAGCCCGCGCGCCAGCCCGGCGATGCGCTCCGCCTTCTCCGCCATGGAGCCGAGCCTGGCATGGAAGATGCGATCACTCAGTTGGGTTACGCGGCTTTCCAGTGTTCGTTTTCTATCCTGGTCCCAGAAGAACTTGGCGTCGGCCAGGCGCGCCCGCAGCACCCGCTCGTTGCCGGCGACGATGGCCCTGCCCTTGTCCCGGGTTTCGGTGTTGGCGACGAATATAAAGCGCGGCGCGAGGTTGCCGTCCTCATCCAGCAGGGCGAAATACTTCTGGTGATGGCGCATGGAGGTGGTCAGCACCTCCGCCGGCAGGTCCATGAAGGCCGCGTCGATTTCGCCCATCAGCACCACCGGCCATTCGACGAGACCCGTCACCTCGGCCAATAGGGCCGGGTCGTCCTTGAGAACAAGCCCGGCCTTTTGGGCAAGCTTCTCGGCGTCCTTGAGAATCTTGGCTTTGCGCTCGGCGGGATCGAGGATGACCTTGGCGTCCTTGAGTTTCTTTTGGTAGTCCTTGAACCCGGTGACCGTGAATGTCTCAGGCGCCAGGAAACGGTGGCCAACGGTCTTCGAGACAAAACCGATTTCCTTTTCGTCTGGCTCTAGCGGGATACCAACGTTCAAACCAGGAATTTTATATGACATGCCAAGCTGAATTGATTCTTTGACAGGTTTTCCGTCGAAAATTACGAGAATACTGTGTAACGGCCTGACCCAGGTTATGTCTGAGTTCCCCCAGCGCATGGATTTCGGCCAGGTGAGATTAAAAATTGCCCTTTCTACAATAAGAGGAACAAACTCCGCGGTGCTCTGCCCCTTTTTCTCAATCACCGCAAAATAGAAGTCACCTTTGTCAGTCGATCTAATTTCTAGATCTCTCTTCGAAACCCTGTTCGCCTTGGCAAAACCATCCACCGCCTTGTCTGGCGCATCCGATCTAGGCCCTCTTTTTTCTACGTTGATATCCGGCGTCCTGGTCGGCAAACCATCTACAACCAAGGTCAAGCGTCGCGGTGTCGAATACGTTTCAATGCCAGAAAATTCAAACCCATTCTTCTTCAAAAATTCACCAATTAGGCGCTTCAGGTCCTCCGCCGCGCGCGCCTGCATGCGCGCCGGGATTTCCTCGCTCAACAACTCCAGGAGAAGTTCGGGCACCGCGCTCAGACCCCGTGGCCGCGGCTCTTCAGCCAGGCCTCGCAGCAGCCCTTGGCCAGGGCGCGCACCCGGGCGATGTAGGCGGCGCGCTCGGGAACGCTGATCACGCCGCGCGCGTCCAGCATGTTGAAGCGGTGGCTGGCCTTGATGCACTGGTCGTAGGCCGGCAGCGGCAGCTCGGCCTTAAGCAGCGCCGTGCACTCCGTCTCCGCGTCCGCGAAGTGGCGGAGCAGGATGGCGGTGTCGGCGTGCTCGAAGTTGTAGGCCGAGAACTCGCGCTCGTTCTGCAGGAACACGTCGCCGTAGGTGACGCCGGCGCCGTTCCAGTCCAGGTCGTAGACGTTCTCCACGCCCTGGATGTACATGGCCAGGCGCTCGATGCCGTAGGTCAGCTCGACGGAGACCGGGTCGCACTCGATGCCGCCGACCTGCTGGAAGTAGGTGAACTGGGTCACCTCCATGCCGTCGCACCACACCTCCCAGCCGACGCCCGAGGCGCCCAGGGTCGGGCTTTCCCAGTCGTCCTCGACGAAGCGGATGTCATGCAGCCTGGCGTCAATCCCCAGATGTTTGAGGCTTTTCAGGTAGGTCTCCTGAACGTCGTCGGGCGACGGCTTGAGCAGCACCTGGAACTGGTAGTAGTGCTGGAGCCGGTTGGGATTCTCGCCGTAGCGGCCGTCGGTGGGCCGGCGCGTCGGCTGGACATACGCGACTTTCCACGGCTCCGGCCCGAGGGCGCGCAGGATCGTCGCCGGGTGGAAGGTGCCGGCCCCGACCTCCATGTCATAGGGCTGCACGATGACGCAGCCCTGCTCGTCCCAGAACGACTGGAGCGCGAAGATCAGGGATTGAAAGGTGGGCTTGTTTTTGGGCGCACCGGCCATGGCGCAAAGACACCCGGTTTGTTGCGTGCAGCGGACGATACTGTCCGCCCAAAGACCGGTCAAGAAGACCGCACCGTCATCCCCGATAGGGGCACTCCCCGCGCCCGCAGGACACGGCGCCCCGGGCCGGCACGAAGTCCCCGCAGACCGGACATTCCACCATCTCTTCGAACTCCGCGGAAGAGGAGGCCGCAGCGGGGGCTGTGGCCCGCCCGCCGCGGCCTTTCCCGCGCGCGCCTTCCCTGGCGATGGCGTCGCGCCGCGTCTGCATGCGCCCCAGCCACTTGTAGCCCTGCCAGACGATAATGATGACCGCCACGGTGAACAGAATCTTGGTGAGGCTGAACCCGAACATGGGGGCCTTTGTAGAGGGCGGCTCGATGCCGGGTCAAGGCGGTAAGGACTTCCAAATTCCTTGATATATGCGAATATAATTCTTGATTACGATTTTCCTAAGAAATTGACGCACGTGAACAATGACTAACAATTCCGAAGACATTGAATTTCGCAGACTTGCGCTGGAGCATGCATGGCATTGGTTTGAGCTTCACGCCAACCAACGCTTGCTGCTTTTTCGATTTTATTTGGTGATGGTTGGAATTTCCTTTGCGGGATACGTAGGTTCCGTTAAGGAGACTATCTTTTTTGGTGAAATGGCCTTTCCGATCTTGGGGATTGCCATTTCCTATTTGTTCAACGCTTTGGATAAGCGAACCAGTCAACTTATAAAAATTGCGGAGACCTGTCTCGCCCCCCAACAAGAATTCATCGCTACCAAATTCGGTGATGATAATTTTAAACTCGTTGAAAAAGCAGAAACAAAACCTCCTGGAGTTCTTAGTTACCGGAGGGTGTTTTCCGCCATTCAAATCATCACTTACCTAATTTTTGTATCAGCGTTTTTATATTCGTTGAGCTCTTTTCTTTTCTCATAGCCCGAAGCGTCCCCACAGCAGCCTTTCCTCCACCGTGGCCAGGGCGCCCGCCACCCAGTCGCCGGCGTCCGCGGGCTCGCGCCAGCCGCCCGTCAAGCCGAAACGCCCGCGCCACCAGCGGCGCCCGTCACCGACCAGGCGTAGTTTGACCCGCTCGCCGAAGCGTTCGCGCATAATCGTGCGCATGTCCCCGATGCCGTCGATCAACCCCAGCTCCAGGGCCCGGCGCCCGGTCCAGAACTCGCCGCTGAACAGCTCCTTTTCCGGCGCCGCCAGCTTGGCGCCCCGGCGTTCGCGGACGATGCGTTCGAAGCTTTCGTGGATGTCGCGCTGGATGGTTTTCAGGCGCTCCACGTCGTCCGCCCTCTCCTGCAGGAAGGGATCGAGCATGGCCTTGTGCTCACCCGCCGTGTGCAGGCGGCGCTCTACGCCGATACGCTTGAGCAGGCCGGTAAATCCGAATCCGGCGCTGACGACGCCGATGGAGCCGATGATGGAGTTCTCTTCGGCATAGATCTCGTCGCCGGCCAACGCCAGCCAGTAGCCGCCCGAGGCGGCCACGTCCTCGGCGAAGGCATAGACCGGCACCCCCTTCTCCTCGGCGAGCGCCCGGATGCGCCGGGCGATGAGGGCCGCCTGTACCGGCGAGCCGCCGGGCGAGTTGATGGCCAGGGCCACCGCTTTGAGGTGGCGCATGGCGAAGGCGTGCTCGATGAAACGGGCCAGTCCGGCAAGGGTCAGCCCCCGGCGCACGGGCCCCAGTTGCCCGAGGATTCCGGCCAGGCGCAGGACAGCCACCGTCGGCGGCGGGTCGCGAAACCGCTTGATCGGCACGAGCGCCCTCAGCCTGCCAATGTTGAATCCGGGAGAGGCCATCCCGATACGCTCTCCTCCCTTCCCGTTGGACGGCGGGCACGCGACCCGGCCGCCCGGCGCCTCAGGCCCGCTTGCCCGCCGGCACCGCCCTCAACGGATCCCCGTCCGGTGCCTCGGCGGGTTCCTCTCCCGCCTTGGGGCTTGCCGCCGGCACCGGGCCGGCGGCCGCCAGTGGACGCGTTGCGGGCGCCTCGACCGTTGCCGGTGCCCTGCCGGCCTTCGCTTTTGCGGGCGCACCCTGTCCGCCGCCCCGCACCGCGCCCTGCCCGTGCAAGGCGGCCTGTGCGCGCAGGCCGCGCAGTTCCTTGGCGATTTCCGCCAGGGTGTTCTGCACCTGCTTGCGGTACTCGAAGTTCTCCGCCGCGACTTCCTCTTTCAGTCGCCTCCCCGCGTCCTCGTTTTCGGCGCGCACCCAGTCGGCGCGCCTGGAGACCTCCTGTTCCACATGCTGCCACATATCTTCGATCTTGCCGTCCAACTCGCGGCTCATGTCGACCTTCAATCCGTAGACGGTGTTGACGATGGACCCAAGGTAATAGATCAGAAAAAAGGCAATAACGACAGCGACACCCACACCCACGGCGACGAACAACGATGTGACTCCAGTCATAACGTGCTCCCTCGCACGCGGCGATTACACGGGTTTCGCGCTCTCCTCCCCCCCCCTTTATACATCGCGCCCCGTTCGCCAAACGTCAAGGCACCCATCCCTACAGCCTTAGCCCCCCGGCGTGCCGCAGCACCGCCTCGGCCTCGGGCGTGAAGGCGCCGCCCGCCTCATGCAGCACCAGGCCGGGCGCCAGACGGAGCGGCGCGGCCACCCCCTTGCGCGCCCGCACGATGACCCGTTTGGCCGGCGCCGCGTCCGCACCCCGGGCCGGACCCGGCCACAGGGGAAAGACGACGATCTCGCCCGCCCGCTCCCTGAGCGCCGCCAACACCGCGTCCAGGCGGTCGGCGCGGTGGATGAGCGTCACGCTGCCCTTGGGCCGGACCATCGCCACGCAGAACCGGAGCCAGTCCTCGAGTCCCGCCGCGCCCTCGACCCGGGCCGCCCTCCTGGCGGCATCGGCGGGCGGACGGCCGCGGCCCGCCGGCAGATACGGGGGGTTGGCCATGACATGGTCGAAGGTCCCCGCGGCCAGCCGCGCCGGGGGCCGCAACAGGTCCCCGGCCATGAACTCCACCCGGCCGGCGAGGCCGTTGAGCCCGGCGTTGCCGACGGCAAGGCGCACCAGATCGGGGGCGACCTCGACGCCGCAAACGCGCACGTCGGCCACGCGCGCCGCCAGACACAGCGCGGCGGCGCCGGCGCCGGCGCCGACGTCGAGGACCGCCTCGCCGGCGGCGGCGGGAACGGCGGCGGCGAGGAAGACCGGATCGATGGCCGCCCGGTAGCCTTCCGCCGGCTGGACGAGGCGCACCCGTCCGCCGAGCAGCGCGTCCTCGGCGACGGCGGGCGCCGCGGCTGGGCGTTGCGCGTCCGCCCTGTCCGCGCTCACGCGCGGTCCCCGCCGCCGATTCTGTCGGCCTCGGCCAGCACCCGCCTGGCCCGCCGAAGATCCCTGTCGAGAACCATGATCCGGCGCGGGATGGCGGAGATGCTGCCCTCCATGACGCTGGTGTGGGTGTCGAGGACGATGGCCTCGATATCCTCGCCGCGGAGCGCCGCCGTCAGCCACGACAGCAGGACCGGATCGTTGGTCCGTATCAACTCCACCATGGCGTCACCATCGGTTTACCATTCATGTCCGCGCGCGCCTTTGCCGGAGCGCCGCGCCGCCTGCCGCGGCGCTCCGTTGGGCCGGCGTTTTACCGGTTGCCGGGTCCCGTCTTATGCTCCAGACTGTTGCGCACGGCGTCAAGCCGGGCATCGAACAGGGAGGATAACCGACCGTGGGCGTCGTCGTAAGCCTGGAAGGCGAACGGTCACCGTCGCTGGCGCCCCTCACGGCCCTGGTCGCCGACGACATGCGGGCGGTCAACCAGCTCATCGTCCAGCGCATGCATTCTCCGGTGGCCATGATCCCACAACTGGCGGGACACATCGTGGCCGCCGGCGGCAAGCGTCTGCGCCCGCTGCTGACCCTGGCCTCGGCGCGCATGTGCGGCTATGCGGGGCGCCGCCACATCGCCCTTGCCGCCAGCGTCGAGTTCATCCACACGGCGACCCTGCTGCACGACGACGTGGTCGATGAAAGCGACCTGCGCCGGGGGCTGGCGTCGGCCAACGCGGTGTGGGGCAACAAGGCCAGCGTGCTGGTCGGCGACTTCCTGCTCAGCCGCTCCTTCGAGCTGATGGTTGAGGACGGCTCCCTTTCCGTTCTCTCGATCCTGTCCAGGGCCTCGTCCCTGATCGCCGAGGGCGAGGTGTTGCAGTTGACCACCCAGAACGACACCGAGACCGGCGAGACCCAGTACCAGGAAGTGATCAAGGCGAAGACGGCGCAGTTGTTTGCCGCGGCGTGCCGCATCGGCGCCATCATCGCCGCCCGCCCCAAGGTGGAAGAGGACGCCCTCGAGACCTTCGGCATGAACCTGGGCATCGCCTTCCAGCTTACCGACGACGTGCTCGACTATTCGGCCAAGCAGATAGCCCTGGGCAAGACCGTCGGCGACGATTTCCGCGAAGGCAAGATCACCCTTCCGGTGATCCTCGCCTTCCGCCGGGGCGACGAGGCGGAACGCGCCTTCTGGCGGCGCACCCTGGAGACCCTGGATCAGCGCCAGGGCGACCTGGAGCGGGCCGTGGACCTGATGGAAAAGCACAAGGCGCTGGCCGACACCGTGGAGCGCGCCCGCCATTACGGGGCCATCGCGCGGGACGGCCTCGGCATCTTCGCCGACGGCCCCGAGAAAAGCGCCCTGGTCGAGATCATCGACTTCTGCATCGAGCGCACGTATTGAGGCCGGGGCCGACGGCCCCCGGGCGCGGCCGATCCCACGCATCACCTTGTCGTTTCCGCCCGGCGGCGCTATAAACGCGCCTCGCATCGGAGCCATGCGAAGACCGGTCGGAGTGTAGCTCAGCCTGGTAGAGCACCGTCTTCGGGAGGCGGGGGCCGGAGGTTCGAATCCTCTCACTCCGACCATTCTAACTCTCTGTTTCTACAAGTATATTTCATTTTCGACAAACAATCCGACAAAAAGAACAAAGAGCGAATTGGGGCGCAATTGGGGCGCAAAGTCCCAAATTAAGGGCGATGCTATCTAGCCGACTTTGAGTTTAGGTGGAAAACTCGGAAACTGACTGACGGCGAACGGACGGCGAAAGCAATCCAAGCGGCGGGCGGCAAGCGCCTAACCTACCGCCCACTCGTAACCCATTGATTTTGAGTCAGAAAATCCGATGAAAAACAAATAGTTGATCGTGCTAGGGGCTCTTGGTAGGATTCGAACCTACATCTCCCCAGCGGTGGCCAGCCATAGAAACCGGGGGCTCTATCCAATTGAGCTACAAGAGCAAAACTTACCTTTAGGAGTATGCCCGAGACAGGACTCGAACCTGCACGACCGCCGAGGGCCAAGGGAATCCAACTCCCCCGCGTCTACCTAATTCCGCCACTCGGGCTCAGAGCGCCAGCGATCCAACCGCTGGCGCTTCTATTTTCGCCTCCTTTTTCAGATACCACCTCTTTTTGCGTTGTTCTATCCGACCGCGCTTCTTCAACCTTGAGAGGGCAGTACGGCACGTGCGATCCATCGCCTTCCGGTCGGAGCCGGGAACCTTGGCGACGACGGAGCGAACGATTTGAGCACCCCGAAGGCCGGGCTTGTCTTGGATGACCGACTGCACCATGTTGATGACGCTGGTGCCGTCCTCTTGCGTCGGCGGCGTCGGCACAGCGTCCGGCCGATGGTCCGGCGGGGTGATGCCCTTGCGCGCAGCGGCGACGAGACTTTTGACCGCGTCGTTCCAGCCTCGCTCGTATTCGTCCCGCTTGATCTCGTCGATCAGGCGCATGAATCGATCATTCAGTTCCATGGTAGGCAACGTACATGAGACGGGGTCTGTAATGCAACCCATATTTCATGCCATCACCTTTCAGCCACCCACAGCATGATGTGAAAATGACTAAAATCGTGAAAAAACAGGCATGTAGGCCCGACCCAGTCCCCCTGGTCCCATTGGATACAGAGTAGGCGATAACGGCGTTGCTGGTGATCAACCCACCGGAAAAGCCTGAAAAGCCTGATAATAAGGCCGCCCCGAAAAAGCCAACTCGGGGCAAAACGATCAATTCCATCTAGTGGTTCTAGGCAGTGGTGAGTGCACTAGATGTGGTGGTGGGTGTGTGTAGTGGATTATCGCCCAAATTAAGCCTCGCAACGCAGGCATCAAAGGCAGCCCCTGTTCTGAACGCCCAATGTCCTGGAGCTAATTTGGGGCGTTGCGCCCCAATGGGGCGTCGAAAGTGTTGGGAAATGTCGGGCGATGATGCTCCCATCTGACGGAAATCGTTGAGTTTCAACATTCCTACAAATCCTACACCAGTCTTCGGGAGGCGGGGGCCGGAGGTTCGAATCCTCTCACTCCGACCAATCTTTTCAAGGACTTAAGCCCCCCTACGCCGCGGAAGTATTTCTTACTGTGCCCGAATCGTGCCCAAACTGGTTAAGAGCCTGGATGGCCTTTTCCTGATAATCGGGAGCCAGATGGGCATAACGCTGAACCATCGTCAGGGACTTGTGGCCCATCAGGTTCATCACGTCATACAGCGGCACACCGCTTTGCACGAGGCGCGAAGCGATCGTGTGCCTCAAATCGTGAAAGCGAACATCCTCCAACCCCTCTTTTTCACGGGCGTTGTTGAACGCCGTTTTCACGCTTGCGATGGCCTTGCCATTGAAAGTGAAGACTGGCCCGGCATCCTTCGGTCCCAGGCTGGCGAAGACAGCACAGGCCCTGTCGCAAAGCCGAACCGTCCTGTCCTCATCATTCTTGGTTTCCACGAAGGTGATACGCTTGTTCCGCAAATCCACATGCCGCCAGTCGAGGCAAAGAAGCTCAGAACGCCTTCCGCCTGTATCAACGGCAAACCGAATGAGCGGAACAATATGCGCACCCATGGGTCACGGAGCGCAGGCGGCCGAACCCGCTCCCCCCACCGAGCTAAAAACCAAATCCCACCCTAACGCTCCCCGCGACATTCCTATCCACCAGATCCTGCACCGTGTTGGTGTCGTCGATCAGGTCGAGGCCGTATTCAGTGAAGGTGCGGGGTGTGTAGACGTTCCGAGAAAGCAGCGGGTTGGTGTAGATCTGCGTGAAGGCATCGTAGGCGACCATGGCGTACATCAAGTCACCGTAGAGCTGGCCTTTCGCGTGCTGCTGCGCGAACAGGCCGATGACGAATTCGACCTTGTTGATGTCGCCGTACATGGCTTTCAATTTGTCGCGCAGGGCCGTGTCGTCGGTAAGCTGCTCAAACGAGGTCAGGGCATCACATTTGAACCGCCTGCGGTATTCGTTGTAGGAACGGAGGCGGAAATCACGGCCCATCTTGATCATCTGGTACTCGGCCCCAAGCAAGAAATCGGGCACGTTTTGAAGCGAAATTCGCCCGGCTTGCTGGCGCGACGAAGCATCCAAGATCGCCGCCAGCCCTGCCTCTTCCAGCAAGGCGTTGTTAACCCGGTACTCGGTGTGGTCGTAGCGACGGCCGCCGACCGTGATGTTGTCGGGAACGAGGCCGTGCCAGCGATAGAGAAGGTCGAATTCCAGCGCGATCCACGGCGTTCGATACCATTCTTCTTTTTCCGCGAAGGTGGGATCGAAGACGAACAGGCCGGCGCCGGCGATGTGGTTGATGTAATCCTGCACCACCAGTTTCAACAAGATAACGTTGTTGATCATACGCGCCGTCTGGAAAAGACGTTCGTCATCCCAGTCCGGGTTCCGACTGGATAACTCATCGCAAATCCTGTTGTGTTCGCGCATGAACACCGTGCTGATGGCGACATATCCGACGGATGAATTGCCCCGTTCCAGCCCCGTCGCATAGAGCTTGTGCATGCGCTCCTCGGGCCAGTCGCCGAACACCACATGCATGATCTCCGGCGCCGCATAGGGAAGGTTTTCGTATTCCTCCTTCACCTTCCACTTGCCGTCGGTACCGACCTCACCCAGGTAATCAAGATACTCCTCGCCGTCGATCATCTGGCTTGCAAGTTTTCCGCCCTTTTCCTTTGATCGCAGCAACCGGGCCGTCGTTTCCTTCAGCCCATAAATCTGGCAAAGATCAATGTTGTGATTTGAAGTATTCTTTCGGCGGTCCCGTGGGTCGACGCGCAATATGCTGTCCGTGAACCATTGCGCGAAGAACATAAACAGGACGGATGACCGACCCTCCATGATGGCGCCTTGGCGCGCGAACAAAGCGGTCACGTCGCCGACCGTGTAATTGTCGGGATTGCCGTTATAGGGCGCATCTTCGGGCAGCCCGTCGATATAGCTCTGTTCCGCGGGCGGCAAATGACGCGCCGAGTACAGGCGATCGGTCAGCATTGGCCATGTCGTGTATTCACCGATCGGCCCTTGCTGGTCCAATTTCATCGGTTTTTCGACATGCGACCACAGGCCGAATGCGCGGGGTCGCGGGGTCGTCGCGCCGCATGCTCGATTCGTCGCGAACCGGTTCAACAATCCGCCGACAAATGGAATTTTCCTGACGACCTTGAGCACGGTATCGATGACACTCATGGCAGTACCCCCTGGTTCAGTCGGAGCATCACGACACCCAACTCGGGCGTTTGAATTGGCCCGCAGGGGACGCTCATCATAGCCGCTCGCTTGTCTCCCAGAATACAGCTTACCCGAGCATAACAGCAATATGGAACATCGTCTAGAGCAGAATCATGATGAAAGGTCAGTTAAAGGTGTGGTCATTTGGGAAATGCGGGTTTAAGGGGCATGCCCCATATGGGCTTGAACCAACCGCCCGCAGAGGGCCGCCCGTTCTTCATCGGATTCGGGGCCGGAGGTTCGAATCCTCTCACTCCGACCATTCTTTTTCCAGGTTCACGACGATTTGGCAGGATAGTCGCCCCTGCCCCGCCGGTCCGTGAAGGCCTGCCCATCCATGACGCCCTCCCCAACCGGCCCCGCCGCCGGCCCGCGCCGGCGGCACGTGATCCCCGCCCCTGCCCTTGCAATCGGCGGGCCCCGGCCCGATCATGGCGCCGCGGCCGCAGGACGGCCCGCCGCCGGGGTCGGTGGCCGGGCGGGCGGCAACCGGAGCACGACGACAGGCCATGCGCAACACCATCATCGGCATCATCATCGGCGTCGTCGTCGGCGTCGTCGTCGGCGCCACGGTGATCGCCCCCCGTCTGGCGCCGCCCGCTCCCCCCGCTCCCCCCGCGCCGCCCGCGCCGACGTCGAAGCCGGCGGCGACGGCGGAACCGGCGGTACGGTGGAAAATGGCCAGCGCCTACGCCGCCTCGCTGCCCCAGCTGGGGACGCTGGCAAAGCGCGTGACGCGGGAGATCCGGCGGGTTTCCGGCGGCACCATGGAGATCAAGTTCCACGAGCCCGGCGCCCTGGTTCCGCCGCTTGAGACCTTCGACGCCGTCGCCTCGGGCGCCATCGACGCCGCCTTTTCGTCACCGGGGGACTGGGGGGACAAGATTCCCGCCCTGCACCTGTTCTCCGCCATTCCCTTCGGTCCCGCCGCCGGCGAGTACCTGGCGTGGATCTATTTCGGCGGCGGCAAGGAACTGTTCGACGATATCCTTCGCCGCCGCAACATCCTGGGCGTCTTTTGCGGCCTCATCGCGCCCGAGGCCGCCGGCTGGTTCCGCCGCCGGATCCTCACCTTCGACGACCTCGAGGGCGTGCGCATGCGGGCGTCGGGCCTGGGCGCCAGGGTCCTGCAGAAACTGGGGGTGCAAACCCGGCGTTTGAGCGGCGGCGACATCTTCGTGGCCCTGGAATCGGGCGCCATCGACGCCGCCGAGTTCTCCATGCCGGCCATCGACCTGAAACTGGGTTTCCACCAGATGGCCAGGAACTATTACTTTCCCGGCTGGCACCAGCCGTCGACCCTGTTTGCCCTGATGATCAGCCTGGACAGATGGGACGCGCTGTCGACCACCCATAAGGCCCAGATCGAGGCGGTGTGCGGCGACAACGTGCGCCACGGCCTGGCCGAGGGCGAGGCCCTTCAGTTCGCCGCCCTCAAGGAGCTGCAGGCCGACGGCGTCCGGATCGAACGCTGGTCCGACGACATTCTCGAAGCCTTGGAGGCGGCCTGGCGCGAGGTGGCCGCCGAGGAAGCCGCCGCCGACGCGGACTTCGCCACCGTCTGGCGGTCATTGACCGCGTTCCGCGACGATTACGCCATCTGGAAGGAGCTGGGCCACCCGTAGAGGAGGCCCCACGCACGGGCCGATGCCGGCGTCAAGTGGCCTATATCAGCTAAATTGTACCCCTACGACGGCGTTGCGAGGTTTCCGGCTAGAGGAGCGCGTCGCGCCTTGGTGTGTATGCACCACAAGCGGCGCGCGACGACGCCGGGGGCCGCGGGGGCGTCCCCCGCATATCGGTAGCCGGGGGGGGACACCCCCCCTTGTCCCCCCGGAAGCCTCGCAACGCCGCCCTTCGGGTCGCATTTCCCGTTCCCTCGGGGCGTCGGGAAGGCTTTCCGATGGGCCGCCATCGCCTGCGCCTCCCCTCCTGCCGAGGAAACGGGAAAAGCGATCGTAGGGGTGCTATTTAGCTGATATAGGCCACTAGGGTCAGACGGTGTCCGCGATTTCCGCCGGCAGCTCGTTCATCTTCGCCAGCAGATATTCCAGGTCACCGGAATCGAAATCCACGCCCAGATCGCCGTACTGGGTGAGGATGCGTTCGATCATGCGCCGCGAATAGCGCTCGCGGTCGTTCTCCCGGCCGTCGTATTCGGTCTCCCGGGCGACATCGATGGCCGCCCGCACCGCCGGAAAGTGGTTTTCGGGCAGCCCCGTCTTTTCATACAGGGCCTTCAGGCCCAACGCCCCCGAATCGTGCATCAGCTGGCGCCCGTTCACCAGCGGCACCTCCGCCAGCTCGCAGACGGCGGCCTCGAAGAATTTGAGATCGCCCATGCACAATGCGCGGAGAATGATGGACGGCGTCAGCCGCCCGTTTTCGCGCAGCTGCCGGATCAGCCTTTCGACGTCGTCATCGTCGGATTCTGTGGAAAGGGTGATGGTGGCGCGCTCGCGGCTTTGCAGGATCAGGTCCGTGGCCATCGAATCCGACATCTCGTGGCGCTTGGCCAGCTCCTCCTTCAGGTTTTCCGAGACCAGGGTCACCAGACGCTCGACCACGGTGACGGGAAGCTTGGGCCGGTGCACCATGGCGTCCTGAACCGCCTCGGTGTCACCGAAGTCCTCGACCACCTTGTGCAGGGATTTCTCCGAGATCTCGGCGCCCGCGTTGGCGACCAGGGTGGTGACCACCTTTTCGTTCTCGGTCTCCACCAGGGCCGAGGACAAGGCCTCGGACACCGTGGACCGGCCGGCGACGGCCACCTGCTTGGCGGCCCCCTGGCTGCGCACGATCTCGATCAGGTCCTCATCGGAGAGCACCTCGGAGAACTGCAATACCGGCAGGGCCACCGAATCCACGTCCTTGGCCAGGCTCATGGCCACGTCGTGGGGCACCGCCGGGTTTTCCTTCAGGTTCTGGGCCAGCGCCTCGCGCACCCGCACCTCGGCATCCTTGACCATGATGCGGAAGATTTCCTCCGCCATCTCGCGCTCGCTTTCGGTCAGGGTCCCGTGGCCGAAATCGGCGGCGATCTTGGCCGCCGTCTGGGCGCGATTGTCGCCCGAAGGATCCGTCAGCAGCTTGGAAACGTCTTCTTTGGTCAGCGTCTTTCTGGTCATCGGCTCATGTCCATAGGTTTGTCCACAAGCTTGCAAAAGGGCCGTCGCGGTCACACCGATCGGTCGCGGCGCCCTAAATCGGCGCACCGGCCCTCAATCTAATAATTTGTGGTCCGGTCGGCGTTTTACCACCGCTTCCGGACCCTATCCTCTTGGATGTGCTTCCCAGGGCCCGGGGGCGGCCGAAAAGGGAAGGTCTTGACCGCGCCCCCACCCGGCACAATATAAACATGCCCTATCTGCCCGCCCTTGTGGGCCTGGAGCATGGCCAACGGTTGCAAGGCCCGGCTCCGGGACCGATAATGGGCCGGCGCATATGTCGGTGCCACCAGATTCAAGGAGACAAGAAAAATGTTAAAAGGCTTTTTTCCCGCCCTCGGCCTGGCCATCGCGGTGACCTTGGCCGGCGGCTCGGCTTTCGCCGGCGCCGGTGACCCGGTCAAAGGCGAAAAGGTCTTCAAGAAGTGCAAGGCCTGCCACAGCGCAAAGCCGGGCAAGAACAAGGTCGGCCCGTCCCTGGCCGGGGTGTTCGGCCGCAAGGCGGGGACCGCCGGGGGCTACAAGAAATACAGGGGCCTGAAGGGCGCCGACTATACCTGGGACGAGGCGTTGCTGGACGAGTACCTGACGAATCCGAAGAAATTCGTCAAGAAACGCGGCGCCAAGGGCACCTCCATGGGGTTCAAGCTGAAGAAAGCCGCCCAACGCGCCGACGTCATCGCCTATTTGAAGACGCTCAAGTAACCGGAAAACCCTGGAACGGGATGCGCCGCCGTCTCGCGCGGGACGGCGGCGCCTTGGTGCCGCTAGTGGCCTGCATCAGCTAAAGTGCACCCCTACGATCGCTTTTCCCGTTTCCCCGGCAGGAGGGGAGGCGCAGGCGATGGCACCCCATCGGAAAGCCTTCCCGACACCCCGGGGGGCCACCGGGGGGTGTCCCCCCGACAACGTATGCGGGGGGCGCCCCCGCGACCCCCGAGGGGACGGGAAAAGCGACCCGAAGGGCGGCGTTGCGAGGCTTCCGGGGGGACAAGGGGGGTGTCCCCCCCGGCTACGATATGCGGGGGACGCCCCCGCGGCCCCCGGCGTCGTCGCGCGCCGCTTGTGGTGCATGCACACCAAGGCGCGACGCGCTCCTAGCCGGAAACCTCGCAACGCCG
>JADFHR010000219.1 GCA_022567015.1 Pseudomonadota bacterium | reverse complement strand
GGCGCATCGTCAAAACTTTTCGACGCCCTCCGACGGGCCGCATACGCGACCGGAACGGCGGCTTACCAAGGCTTTCGGACGGCGTCGCGCACGCTTTGCGATGCCCCGCATCGCCACAGCGCACGCTCCTGGCCGAAAACCTTGGTAAGCCGTCTCTATGGGTCATGATCAGCGTCCCTTGGTATAAGCGCGAACATCGCCGCGTGCCGTTGTGACCCGTCGACCCCGGACCTTATGTCTATCCGTGTCCATCGGCGTCTATTCGTGTCAAACGATTACGCCGGCGGTCGCGGTCGAACACGGATGGACACGGATAAACACGGATGAAAACTGGTCCCGGCGAACGCATGGAAAAGCTCACCGAATGGATCACCCAGGCAGGCTTTCGAGGTGTGGAATCAATAACACAAAAAAAACCGGGCCTATTGAGGCAGGCCCGGTGAGTTCATCCTATCGTCCAAGAGGGGGGGGCAAAACCCCCTCGTCTATGACATAGGAACTCTGTGCCATGGTATCAATGGCGGGCACAAGGGCGCCCTGGGCATTTCTTTTTCGCGGCACCAGACGGGCCCCTCAGACGAACAGGCCCAGGGTGTTCTTCTCGTGGGTGATGGTCTCGTATTTCAGACCCAGGCGCTCGGCGTAGCGGTACGAATCACGCACCTCGTCCCCGGTCAGGCGGCGGGCAATGTCGGCGTAACGCGCCTCGTAGCGCGGGTTACAGGGGTCGGTGTAGGTGTCCGGGTGGTACTGGTCCATGATGTTGACCGGCACGTCGGGCATGGTCTCGGCGATCCAGTCGAGCACCGGATAGGTGCAGCATTCCACGTGGTTGGGCATCACCAGGTGGCGGATCGTGAAGTCCTCGCCCCACCGGTGGATCAGGGCCAGGTTCTCGGTGACCGTCTCCCAGTACCGGGGCGTCCGGGAAAGGGTGATGGCGCACCGTCCGGGACCGAACTTGAAGTCGGGCAGCCAGACGTCCATGAGGATGCGCAGGATCTTCATCGCCTCCGCCGTCATGAAGAAATTGCTGTTCCACAGCATCGGCGCGTTGAACGCGCCGGCGTAGGTGCCGCACCCGGACACCAGGGAGGTGAGGGTGAACGGATCGCTCTTGACCCTGAGCGCGTTCTGCACGTCGTCGTTGTCCGGGCGCGCCATCTCGCCGCCCAGCAACGCGATGGCGTCGACCACCGTGTGCAGATGGATCGTCACCTCGCCGCCGACCCAGTTGATGTTGTGGCAGCCCTCCATGCGCAGCAGCCAGGCCATGGTCGCCAGGGTGCGGGCGTCGGCGACCATGCCGTTGTCCTTGTCGGTGCTGATGTCCCCGTTCTGGCAGAAGGCGCAGCGCATGTTGCACGACGTAAAGAAGATGGTCCCGGAACCGCGGAGGCCCCGGTAGACCAGCTCCTCGCCCAAGTGGTGGAAGTACGTGCTGACCCGGGTGTCCGAGCCCAGCTTGCAGGTGCCGAACTTGGTCCCCCTGGTGCGGTCCACCCGGCAGTTCCAGCGGCAGAAATTGCAGTGCGCCAGCATCCGGTAGGCGAGTTCGCGGCACAGGTCCAACAGGTGCGGCGGCGGCGTGCCGGGCGCCTCGCCGGTCTCCCGGATGCGCGCCAAGCGCTCGACGAAGACAGGCGTAAGCCTGTCCAGCTCATCCCACAGGGCGTCCTCCGGGGCGTCCGCCAGGGACAGGGCGACGGGGATGGTGCGGGCGATCCTGAACTTCGCCGGCTTGCGGTTTTCGGCGACGTCGAGGTACCAGCCGAGCCTTTTCGCGACCGCCGGGTCCTTCCACGCCGAAAGCTGGTCAAAGGGGATGATCGCCACCTCCCGCCCTGTCCGACCGGGCGCCGGCCCCGCCATGCAGGCGGCGCCCGCGGCTCAGTCCTTCTTGTACGGGTTCTCGATCGACTTGACGACGGCCTCGAACACCTGGCGCACCTTCTCTTCGTCGCAGCCCATGAGCAGGGCGTCGGTGAAGGCCTCCTGACAGTACTGGCGGATTTCCTCCAGGTTCTCGTTCAGGACCTTCAGCTTTTCCTCGCACGACACGGGCTTGCCGTCGGGCTGCAACCAAACGATATTCGATCGCCGGGGAATCGCCAGGTTCATCGGTTTCCGGTTCCGTTCAGGGCGCCGCGCCAAAAAAAACCATAAACCCTACGTGTCCGCCTTGCCGCCCCCGAGGCAGGGCGGCGTCGAGGCGGTTCGGCCGTTTCTTTCCTCCCATTCCCCGGCCGTCAGCGTCTCCATGGAAAGGGCGTGGATGTGGCGCTTCAGTTCCTCTTGCAGGATCGCGTTCACCGCCTGGTGGCGCTGGAGCAACGACTTGCCCTCGAACCCGCCGCACACGATCACCAGCTTGAAATGGGACTCCGAGCCCGCCGGCACGTTGTGCTTGTAGCTTTCGTTGACCACCTGCAGGTGCACGGGCGCCAGGGACGCCGTGATCTTCTCTTCGATGGTCTGTTGCATTGTCATGGTAGGCGCTCCCGCCGGATGATCCGTCATTTTAGCACGATTCGGGGCCCGTTCACCCGGACAAATCCCCCGAGAACGGGCTCATGTCCATTTTGCCCGGCTGAAAATAGGGGTTGGAGCCCCCGGCGTGGTCGGTCACGTCGAGCACGGTGGCGATTTCCGGCACGGCCCGCTTGATCTGTTCCTCGATCCCCTGTTTGAGGGTCACGTCCGCCATGCCGCACCCCTGGCAGCCGCCCTCGAGGCGGATGTACACGGTGTCGTCCTGGACATCGACCAGGGAGATATGCCCGCCGTGGGCGGCGACGGCCGGGTTGATCTGTTCCGCCAAAAGCTTTTGGATGGTTTCCGCCTCCGGTGTCTGCATGCCGGGCTTGTCCGAGGTGTCCTCGGGCGGGCGCGCCACGTCCGCGAAACGCACCTTTTCCACCTCCGGGAAGTCCCGGCGCACCGTATTTTCGATACGCACCTTC
Source organism: Pseudomonadota bacterium (assembly GCA_022567015.1). Classification (GTDB taxonomy): domain Bacteria; phylum Pseudomonadota; class Alphaproteobacteria; order Rhodospirillales; family 2-02-FULL-58-16; genus JACZQZ01. The sequence continues at coordinate 2,225 of JADFHR010000219.1, read as the reverse complement.
ACCGCAAACAGCGGCGTCGAGAACCCCGCGCCCCCGAGCTCCAGGGTAAGCACTCCATCCTCGAACCCCGCGAAGGCCACCGCGCCCCCTTCGTCGGCCAGGGTGGGGCGGATGCGGGCGTCGAGGAATTCCATGAGTTCGGCGGCGATTATGCCGTCCGGGTCCTCGGCCCCCGGCGCGGCCTCGCCGGACTGTTGGCGCACGGCCGGCCGGCCCGAGTCGAAATGCTCCATGATGGCGCGGAAGATCGCCGGCTTCAGGACATGCCAGTCCTTGTCGTCCCGCTTGCCGACGGTGACGGAGTCCGGCTCCAGGGACACCCCGGTGACGCCGTCTATGGCAAACAGACGCCGGGCCAGGGGCGAGCGCCTGGACGACTCGGGGTCGGGGAATTCCGCCTTCCCCGAGGCCAGGACCGCTTCGCCGGGCACGAACCGCAGGGCGTCCGGGTCCGCCAGGGTGTCGGTTTGAATGAACATCGCCGTCTATCCTCATACAGAACAGGGCCCAAATCCCCTATCATTTGGGACACGTAGCACCATTTGGCAACACTTTCCACGGGGACCACCGGCCCGGAGGCCGGATCATGGCGCCGGTCCGGCGGCGGGACCGGAAACATTCGGATTGGCGATCCCGCGCCGAAACTTATATGGATATTGTGGATCGCCGGATTATGGCGGCAACACAAGCGTTAATCGGGTCCGGCCTTGGAAAACACCGCGAACGCACCCCGGCAGACGTCCCGGCAAGGCGGCAACTGTTTGAATTATTGGACCTTTTCCAGAAGAGGATGAGATGAGCGAAGCGAAAGACCAAGAGGACGGGTGGCACCTTGTCGCCAGGACCGGCGAGATCGAGGACGACACGCCCGAACAGGTCCGCGCCGGGGACGCCGTGATCGCCCTGTGCAAGGTGAACGGAACGTTCTACGCCATCGACGACATCTGCACCCACGAGTTCGCCTGCCTGTCGGACGGGGCTATCGACGGCGACGAGATCGAATGCCCCCTCCACCAGGCCCGGTTCCACCTTCCCACCGGCGAGGTGCGCGCCGAGCCGGCGACGGAAAACCTCCGCACCTATCCGGTGAAGGTGACGGGGGACGAAATCTACGTGAAGGTCGCGAAGTCCTGAGCGGCGCCGGGGCGGTGGGACCGGGACCTCCCGCCTTGCCTGTATCCGCCGATTAAACCGGGAGGTGGCCTTACGGCCATTGGGGGGGCTCCGGCCCCCCACGCCCCCCCGCCAGGGGTTAACCCCTGGACCCCGTTAATCGGGTTCCAAGGGCCGCCGGCCCTTGGTGGGGATGCAAAGGGGCGACGCCCCTTTGTCCTCGTCGGTTCGCTTAAAACGGCTCAGACGTTGAACGATTCGCCGCAGCCGCAGCGGCTCTTCTCGTTGGGGTTCTTGAACTGGAACCCGGACTCGAGCTTGCCCTCGACGTAGTCCATCTCGGAGCCGATGAGGAACATCATCGCCTTGGGGTCGATGAAGATCTTCACGCCCTTGTCCTCGACCACCTCGTCGCCGGGCCCTTGTTCCTGGGCGTACTCGATGACGTAGGACAGCCCCGAGCACCCCTTGGTCTGGATGGCGACGCGCAGGCCGAGCACCGGCGCCTCGCTCTGGGCGAGCACCGCCTTGATCCGCGCCGCGGCGGCGTCGGTCAGGGTGATCGATTTGAACGGTGTCGTCATGGCAGTCCTCGATTCCCTTGCCTTTACATGAATCCCAGTTCAAGGCGCGCGACGTCGGACATCATGTCCTGGTTCCACGGCGGGTCCCAGACCAGCTCCACGTCCACGTGGCTGATGCCGTCGACGGCGGCCACCGCCTGTTCGACCATCCCCGGCATGGTGCCGGCCACCGGACAGCCGGGCGCCGTCAGGGTCATCTTGATATCCACCTTTCCCCCGGGCGCGATGGCGACGTCGTAAATGAGCCCGAGATCATGGATGTTGACCGGGATCTCCGGATCGTACACGCCGCGCAGCGCGGCATGGACCCGGTCTTCCAGGCTATCCGCGGCGGGCGCCGCCGCCTGTGTGGTTGTTTCCCCGGTATCGGGCATGGTGTCTGCGGTGTCCTTTTCGTCCATCTTATACCAAGGGGCGCTGATCATGACTCATAGAGATCGCGTAGGCGGCTCGTCGGGCAGGAGGAAAGTTGCAGGCGATGCGGCGCATCGTCAAAACTTTTCGACGCCCTCCGACGGGCCGCATACG
>JADFHR010000218.1 GCA_022567015.1 Pseudomonadota bacterium | reverse complement strand
GGAACTCATCGCAAGACCCGCCCGAAGCTCAAAGACGTAACCAACGGAAGAGACGGTCATGCCATACGAATTAAAACCACCTTGACAGCAAACGCCTCATATAAGCGGACATTGCGCACGATACCGTTCGGTATTCCCTTGGAATGCGCACTCACAGTGCGAAATGGTCACGGGGCCGGGCTTTTGATTGCCAAATCGGCTCGACGAAGAGGGGAGATCGCTATGCAGACTGCCGGATCAGGACCGGATTCGTCTTCGACCGCCCTATTTTCTACGCGACCGGTGACCGCAAGTGGTCATCCGGGGAATCTCGGATAAAAGGGGGCCGCGCGCGAAGGCGCGGCCCCACATGACCGGATATGCCGTCGGATGGCGGATCAGAAGTCCATGCCGCCCATGCCGCCCATACCGCCCCCGGGCATGGGCGCGGCGTCCTTTTTCTCCGGCTTTTCGGCGACCATGGCCTCGGTGGTGATCAGGAGGCCGGCAATCGACGCGGCGTCCTGCAGGGCGGTGCGCACCACCTTGGTGGGGTCGATGATGCCCGCCTTGAACATATCGGTGTATTTCTCCGACTGGGCGTCGAAGCCGAAGTTGCGGCTCTTGTTCTCCAGGATTTTGCCGGCCACCACGGCGCCGTCGGCGCCCGCGTTCTCGGCGATCTGGCGAAGCGGCGTCTGCAGGGCGCGGGCCACGATGTCGATGCCCACCTTCTGGTCGTTGTTGGCAGACTTGACCTTGTCCAGGATCTTGATGGCGTTGAGCAAGGCCACGCCGCCGCCGGCGACAACCCCTTCCTCCACCGCCGCGCGGGTGGCGTTCAAGGCGTCGTCGACGCGGGCCTTCCTCTCCTTCACCTCGACTTCCGTGGCGCCGCCGACGTTGAGGACCGCCACGCCGCCGGCCAGCTTGGCCAGCCGCTCCATCAGCTTTTCCTTGTCGTAGTCCGAGGTGGTTTCCTCGATCTGGGCGCGAATCTGGGTGCAGCGGCCCTGAATGTCCGCTTTCTTGCCGGCGCCCTGCACGATGGTGGTCTCCTCCTTGGTGATGATCACCTTCTTTGCCTTCCCCAGCATGTCCAGGGTCACGTTCTCGAGCTTGATCCCCAGGTCCTCGCTGATCACCTGGCCGGCGGTGAGAACGGCGACGTCCTCGAGCATGGCCTTGCGGCGGTCGCCGAAACCGGGCGCCTTCACGGCGCACACCTTGAGGCCGCCACGCAGCTTGTTGACCACCAGGGTGGCCAGCGCCTCGCCCTCGATGTCCTCGGCGATGAGCAGCAACGGGCGCCCCGACTGAACCACGCTCTCCAGAACGGGAAGCAGCGGCTGCAGCCCCGAGAGCTTCTTCTCATGGATCAGGATATAGGGGTCCTCCATGTCGCAGGTCATCTTGTCGGCGTTGGTGATGAAGTAGGGCGAGGTGTAGCCGCGGTCGAACTGCATGCCCTCGACCACGTCCAGCTCGGTGTCCAGGCCCTTGGCTTCCTCCACGGTGATCACGCCCTCTTTGCCCACCTTCTCCATGGCCTCGGCAATGAAGTCGCCGATCTCGCTGTCGCCGTTGGCGGAGATGGTGCCCACCTGGGCGATTTCCGCACTGGTGGAAACCCTCTTCGAGCGCTTTTGCAATTCCTCGACCACGGCGCGGACGGCCAGGTCGACCCCGCGCTTCAGATCCATGGGGTTCATGCCGGCGGCCACCGCCTTGGCGCCTTCGCGGACGATGGTCTGGGCCAGGACCGTCGCCGTGGTGGTGCCGTCGCCGGCCTCGTCGCTGGTCTTGGACGCCACCTCGCGCAGCATCTGCGCGCCCATGTTCTCGAACTTGTCGGAAAGCTCGATTTCCTTGGCCACCGTGACGCCGTCCTTGGTTATGCGCGGCGCGCCGAAGGCCTTGTCGAGCACCACATTGCGCCCCTTGGGGCCGAGCGTCACCTTGACGGCGTTGGCCAGGATGTCGACACCGGTAAGCAATTTCGCCCGCGCCTCGGTGCCGAATTTAATCTCTTTCGCTGCCATGTCTGTCTATCCTTCCCTCGGGCTACCTATTTCTTCTTCTTCTTCCCGCCGCCGTCGATGACGCCGAGAATATCGGACTCTTTCATGATCAACAGATCGTCGCCGTCCATCTTGACCTCGGTGCCCGACCATTTGCCGAACAGAATCCGGTCGCCGGCCTTGACGTCCAGCGGCGTGATGGTTCCGTCCTCGTGACGGGTGCCGGTGCCGACGCCGACGACCTTGCCCTCCATGGGCTTTTCCTGGGCGGTATCGGGAATGATGATGCCGCCCGAGGACTTTTCTTCCTGCTCCACGCGCTTGACCAGCACGCGGTCATGCAGTGGCCTGAATTTCATGTTGCACCCTCCGTGAACCCATTGATATTTAAGGAACGAATGGGATTTATTAGCACTGAGCCTTGATGAGTGCCAATCATCTATGGAGATTCATCGGTGCTGTCAAGGGAATGTTGGTGACGATCTTTTGCCCGGCCCTCAGGCCCCGGCCCTCAGGCCCCGGTGGTCAGGGTCAGCCGGTCCAGCCGAAGCCGGTGGCGTCCGTCGGTGAGGCGCCTGACGCCGGCGAGCACGGCGGCCAGCACCCCCAGCCCGGTGCCGCCGGCGATCAGAAACATGATCAGGATCTGGTACTTCACGGCCTCGACGGGGTCGACGCCGGCCAGAATCTGACCGGTCATCATGCCGGGCAGGGAAACCAGGCCGGCGGCCGACATGGCGTTGATGATCGGCATTAGCCCGCCGCGCAGGGCCTCGCGGGTGATGGTGCCCATGGCCTCGGCGAATTCCTGCCCCAGGGCCAACCGCGCCTCGATGGCGCTGCGTTCCCGCACCGCCGCCGTCACCAGGCGGTCCAGACCCAGGCTGACCCCGGTCATGGTGTTGCCCAGGACCATGCCGAGCAGGGGGATGGCGTAGCGCGGGTCGTACCAGGGATCGGGTTTGACCTGGGTGGTGAGCGCCAGCACGGTGACGATGGTGGCCGCGGCCAGGATGCTGGTGGTGCCAAGACCGTAGGCCCACAGGCCGGTGAAGCGCCGCGTCTGCCGCGCCATCACTTCGCGCCCGGCGAACAGCACCATGACCAGCGCCACCGCCGCCGTGAACAGCGGCGAGACGACGGCGAACAGGGCCTTCAGCACCAGGGCGACAAGCGCCAGTTGCACCACCATGCGCCCCGCGGCGATCAGCAGGCGCCATTCCATCCCCAGGCGCAGGCCTATGGAAAGGGCGGCGTTGAGGACCACGAGAAGGGCCGCCACGGCGAGATCGGTGTAGTCGAGGGTGATGTAGATCACGCCCCGCTCCCGCTTTGCGCCGGGGCGGGGGCGGCGTCCGTGACCTTGCCGTCCTTCATCAGCAGGCTGCGCCGGGCCAGCCGCCGGGTCTGCCCGGGGTCGTGGGTGACCAGAAGTATGGCCACGCCGTCGGCCAGGCGTTGGCTGAGCACGTCTTCCACCTTGAGGGCCGTTTCCCGGTCGAGGCCCGAGGTGGGCTCGTCCAGGAGCAGCACCCTGGGCTCGACCAGAAGCGCCCGCGCCAGGGCCAGCCTCTGGCGCTCGCCCGTGGACAGGCGGGCCACCGGCCAGACCAGGGCCTCGGCGGGCAGCCCGAGCCGGGGCAACAGGCGCCGGGCCGCGTCTCCGTCGGGGAAGTGGCTGGCCACGTCGTCCGCCCACCAGCCGGAATCCGGCGGCACATAGGCTACCAGCCGGCGCCACCGGGGTGCCGGGATGTCCCCGCGCGCGGCGTCATCAAGACGGATATCGCCCTCGTTCGGGTCCAGATCCACAATGGCCCGCAACAGCATGCTCTTGCCCGCCCCCGACGGCCCGCTGAGGGCCACGCACTCGCCCGCCTCTATGCTCAGGTCGACGGGCTCAAGGCCGGGCCGGGTGAGTTGGCGGATGGTCAACACGGGCGGGGCTCCGTCTGGCACGGGCGCCTGGGATGACAGGGGACGCCGCACGCGAACAACGGCCTCTTGCGACGCATGGGCGGCATAGGGGTTGCGAAGGCGCCGCTGGTCGACCGACAACGCTAGCCGGTTTGCACGAAGGCAACAACGGGGAATCGGGGCGCGGTGGGAGTCGTGGCCCTCGGTCCCTACATCACCCTATAGTCGGTCGGCGATTTCTCACCTGGGCGCCGCCCCGCGGCGCCCCCGAGGGGCAGGAATTTCCCCTTGGACTCGGCGGCGCGATGGGTATGCTTCGAACACGCCACGGGCGGCGGTCCGGCCGGTGGGTGGGGGATGGAGGAAGAGCGGTGGAGTATTCGGAATCCTTAGAAAAGGCGAGCCAATACGCGCGGTCCGCGTTCTCCCTGATGGAGAGCAAGGCGATACCCACCACGCCCAATAATTTCGCCGTGTGGTTTGTCTATTGCTCGGGCAGGTACCCGGACCTCACGCGCGCCCTGGACAAGCTGCTCAAGGAAAACAAGGAGTTCACGGAGGCGCGCAACGCCGAAATTTTCGACCAATACTTCACCTTCATTCACGAGGGCACGGCTGCCACCGACGCCGCCGAAAAGGTCGGGTCGGAACTGGCCAATATCCTGGCCTACCTGGAATCGGCGGGCGCCGACACCGCCGAGTACGGCAAGTTCCTCGAGTCCATCACCGGGAAGGTCGCCGGATCGGGAAGCGTGAGCGACTTCAAGGCCCTCATCGGGGACGCCCTTTCGGCAACGCGGTCGATGGAAGGGCAGACCAAGGGTCTCCAGGAAAAGCTCGACACCTCGTCCAAGGAAATCTCCCAGCTCAAACAGGATCTGGAGGACATGCGGCTGGAGGCGATGACCGACGCGCTGACCGCCATCCCCAACCGCAAGCTGTTCGACATCCAGTTGCGCCAGTCCGCCAACGATGCGGCGAAGGACGGGGAAGAGTTGTGCCTGCTCATGGTCGACATCGACCATTTCAAGAAATTCAACGACACCTATGGCCACCAGGTGGGCGATCAGGTGCTGAAGCTCCTTGGCTCGACCCTCACCGCATGCATCAAGGGCCAGGACACCGCCGCCCGGTACGGCGGCGAGGAGTTCGCCATCATCCTGCCGTACACCAGCCTCAAGGACGCCCTCACCGTGGCCGAGAACATCCGCCGGGCGGTGGGCACGAAGAAGGTCGTAAACCGGACCACCGGCGAGGACCTGGGCACCATTACGGTCTCCATCGGGGCGGGCCGG
>JADFHR010000019.1 GCA_022567015.1 Pseudomonadota bacterium | reverse complement strand
TGCTTGCGGAATTCGCGCTCCTCCCACTCGCGGGTGGCGGCGTAGTGGTCGACGAAGGCGTCGCCGAAGCAGGCGCGCGCCACCCTGGAAGCCTTGAGGCGCTGGGCCGCCTCCCACAGGGTGGCGGGCAGGCCGAGCCGCTTCGGCACCTTCGCATCGTAGGCGTTGCCGAGCACCGGCGCCGTCGGCTCGATCCCGTTCTCGATGCCCCACAGTCCCGAGGCCAGGGCGGCGGCGAACGCCAGGTACGGATTGGCGTCGGCGGCCGCGATGCGGTACTCGATGCGCTGCGCCTTGGCGCTTCCGGTGATCACGCGCAGCGCGCAGGTGCGGTTGTCGATGCCCCAGTTGGCCCCGGTCGGCGCCCAGAAGCCGGGAATCAGGCGGGTGTAGGAATTGACCGTGGGCGCGATCATCGCCAGAAATTCGGGCATCAGGGTCTGCTGGCCGCCGAGGAAATGACGCAGGGTTTCGCTCATCCCGTCCGCCTTCCTGGCGTCGAAGAAGACGGCCTTGCCGTTCCTGTCCTTCAGGGACAGGTGGATATGGCCGCTCTGGCCGGGCCAGTCGGGGGACCACTTGGCCATGAAGGTGGCCATCAGGCCCATCTTCCGGACCATGACCTTGGCAAAGGTCTTGAACAGGGCGGCCTTGTCGGCGGCGGCGATCCCTGAATCGGCGGCGATGGCGGCCTCGATGACGCCGGGGCCGGTCTCCTCGTGCAGGGATTCCAGGCCCATGTCCATGGCCTCGCATCCGGCGAGGAGGTCGGAGTAAAAGTCCGATCCGACGGCGCTGCGCATCACCGAGTAGCCGAAGAAGCCCGGCGTCATGGGCTTGAGGCCGCGGTAATGCTTCTCGCGCACCGAATGGGGGGTTTCGTCGAAGACGAAGAACTCGTACTCGAACCCGGCATAGGACTGGAACCCCATGCCGCGGGCCTTCTCCAGGACCCGGCGCAGCACCCCGCGCGGGCAGATCTCGTCCGCCGGGGCGGCGAACTCGCCGAGGAAGAACAGCGTCCCGTCCTCCCACGGCATCTCGCGGCAGCTCTCGGGCAGGATGCGCACCTGGGCGTCGGGATAGCCGGTGTGCCATCCGGTGTAGGTCACGTTGTCGTAAAGCTGGTCGCTGACGTCCCAGCCCAGGACCACGTCGCAGAACCCGAAGCCGCCCTTCAACGCCGAGAGGAACTTGTCGCGGCCCATGTACTTGCCGCGCAGCACCCCGTCCATGTCGAACACGCCGACCTTGACGTGGTCCAGCTTGCGGTCGGTGACGATGCGGCGGGCGTCGGCCGCCGTCCTCACCTTTCTCGGGTCCATGGTGTGCTCCCCACTCGAAGGTAACCCGCCGCCGCGCCGCCAAACCCTCCTGCCGGTTCGGCGGAAACCCTAACAGGTCGCCGACGGCCTGTCATACGGCCCGCCTCGGGGACGGAACGCCGGCCCGGCTCCTTTGCGGTTTTTTGTGGTTTTTTGTGGCATTGTGTTGGAATCTCTTTACCCCCGGCCCGCTTCGGGCCATGATCGGGGCCTGTTTTGCGGCCGGGTCGCGGAAATCTTGGAGACCGTTCGGTGTTGTCATGCCCTGGGCCATGCCCCGTGCCGTCCGTGTCCGCCGGCCGCCAAGGTCGTTGAATGGACCCCGCCCTCGCCATGCTCGTGCTGGTGTCGGCGGGGCTGCACCCGCTTTGGAACGCGCTCATCAAGCGCGACCCCCGGCCCGAGGGGGCCTTCCTGGGCGTGATGGTGCTTTTGGCGCTGCTCGGCGGCGCCCACTCCCTGGTCGCCGGATACGACCTTTTGGCGGCGCGCCACGTGTGGCCGCTGATCGCCGTCTCGTGGGCCGGCCTGACGGTGTACGCCACGTGCATGGTGGTCACGCTGAGGCGTGGCGACCTCTCGGCCTACTACCCGATCATACGGTCGTCGCCGCTGTTCATCGTCGCCGCCGGGGTACTGTTTCTGGGCGAGCGCTATGGGGGACCGATGCTCGCCGGCGTCGCCCTGGTGCTCATCGGCGCGTTTTTTTTGCAGTACCGGCGCGCCGCACGGCTTCTCGACGACCCGGGGACCCTGGCCCTGGCCGTTCTCGCCATGGCCGGCACGGGCATCTACTCGATCGCGGATTCCCGCGCCATGCAGGTCCTGGAACCGCCGGTGCTGTTGTTCTGGGTCCAGGTGCTGTGCGTGCCCAGCTACGTGCTCGTGTTCCGGGCCAGGGGGCGTTCGGCGCCGGACTGGGGCGCGCTGTTCCTGTGGACCAAAAGGCCGTTGCGCACCCTCGGCATCGGGGTGATGTGCTATGTGTCCTACTACCTGATTCTCTGGGTCTACGGGCACGGCGGCGACGTGGCGGCGGTCACGTCGGTGCGCCAGGCATCGATCCCGTTCTCGGTGCTGATCGGCGGCCTTTGGCTCAAGGAGCCGGACATGACCCGGCGCCTGTTCGCCTCGCTGATACTGGCCGCCGGCATCGTCGTCATCGTGGTCGCCGGTTAGCCGGAAAAGGGACCGACCATGAAGGCGCGTAAACGGTCCGGGGACCGGCGGCGCGGCATCCTCGACGAGGCCCTGAGCGAGGAGGAGCGCCGAACGTTCCAAGTATCCGGGACGGCGGCTCCGGGCGCCGGCCGGAAACACTTTCCGGCAATCCGGGTCTTTGCCTTGCCATCGCGTTTCAACCCGTATTAATCTGCCTTCGTCATCGGCCATCAAGAGCCGATCGTCGAAATGCATAACGCGGGCAGGCGTTGGCTTGGAAAGTTGCTAAGGACGGTTGCCCGCTGACCCATATTCACTCACGACAGTCCCGTCTTTGCCGACGACGCGCGGCCGGTGCCGGAATCGGGCCCGGGCGCGGGGCCTGTGGCCCGGCGAAAACCGGCGCGGCAGCGCCCGGTCCAGGCAACGTCAGTCGCGATGACAAAAGGCATCGCGGATTCGTGGCGCGTGGTTCCGGACATGAATGACGGCCCCGATACGGCCCATGGCCCCCGCCCCGACGGCCGCCCGCGCCGCCAGGTGTCCGAACAATCGCTGCGCGGCATCCTGGAATACCATCGGAAGTGGCTGGAGTCGGAAGGCGAGGGGGGCAGCCGGGCCAACCTGGTCTACGCCGACCTCAGGGACGCCGACCTCCGCGGGGCCAATCTCCGCCAGGCCCGCCTCCACGGGGCGGACCTGCGCGGGGCCAATCTCGAGGCGGCCGACCTTCGTGTCGCCAAGCTCCAGGAGGCCGACCTCGGGGCCGCCGGACTTAACCGGGCCGACCTGCGCATCGCCGAACTGCAGAAGGCGGACCTGCGCGACGCGCATCTGCGTGGCGCGGATTTGCGCAAGGCGCACCTCGAGGAAGCCAACCTGGGCGGCGCCGACCTCCAGGGCGCCAACCTTCAGGAGGCGGGTCTTTTCGCGGCCGACCTAGAGGGTGCCGACCTGCGCGTCTGCAATGCCCAGGGAGCGGACCTCAGGGCCGCCAATGTGCGGAAGGCCGACCTGCGTGTCGCGATACTGCGCCGGGTGGATTTCCGCAAGGCGCATCTCCAGGAAGCCAATCTCATCCAGGCCGACCTCCAGGAAGCGAACCTGCAGGAGGCCTTCCTGCTCGGCGCCAACCTCCAAGGCGCCGACCTGCGTGGGGCCATGCTGCACGGTGCCGACCTGCGCGTGGCCAAGCTCAGCGGCGCGGATTTGCGCGGCGCCAAACTCCCGAAAGCCGACATGCGGGTGGCCCGGCTGACCAAGGCCGACCTGCGCCGGGCTTGCCTTGCCGAGGCCAACCTTATCCAGGCCGACCTTCGGGAGGCGAACCTGCAGGAGGCCTGCCTATCGGGCGCCAACCTCCAGGGCGCCGACCTCGGCGGCGCGCAGTTGCAGAAGGCCGACCTCGGCCTGGCCCGGCTGCAGAACGCCAAACTGCCTGGCGCCAACCTCCAGGGCGCCGACCTCAGGCACGCAAAACTGCGCGGCGCCAACCTCCAGGGCGCCAAACTCGTTTCGGCCTCCCTCCGGCAAGCCGACCTCGGCCGGGCCAACCTGCTGGGGGCCGACTTAGAACGCGCCGACCTTTGGGAGGCCAACCTCGAGGGGGCCGACCTGGGCGGCGCCAATCTGCGCGGCGCCGACCTCCGCGGCGCCGACCTCCGCGGCGCCTTGCTCCAGGGGGCCGACCTGTGCGAGGCGTCCCTCCAGGGGGCCGACCTGGGCGGCGCCAACCTCGAGGGGGCCGACCTGGGCGGCGCCGACCTCCACGGGGCGAACCTGTTCGAGGCATCCCTCCACGGGGCCGACCTCAAGGGGGCCGAGCTCTGGGAGGCCAGCCTGCGCGGGGCGGACCTGAAGGAATCCACGAACCTGAGGCAGGCGCAGCTTGACCGGGCGTGGGGAGACCGCGACACCAAGTTGCCCGAGGGCCTCACCGTCAGGATGTGCCCGGAGGCGTCGACGGACCGGCAAAGCGGCTGGACATTCCGCGGCGTGGAGACGGAGGACGCGGCCGAAAGCCGTTAGGGCGCGCCAACGGAGGGCAGTGCTTTACCCAGTCAATTTTCGTTCAACACGGCCGGCGGCCCGGCTATCATGACGGCACCGGCAGGGCCTGCGGCCGGTTGAAACGGCCATGCGGGTGGCATATCTTTCGCCTGGGGGCATGGCGCTCCGTGCGGCTTTCGGAGGGGGCGCGAAAGGGGAGGCGTTGTCGGTGGAGAGAGGGACGTACGCTCAGAAGATTCTGCGGTTGTTTCAGAACGTCCTGCCGCACCCGCCGCCGATCATCGAATCCGGCCCGTATTCGGGACCGGATCGCCGCAGCCCCCACTACCAGGGGCCGGAACGCCGCCGGGAAAACCTGACCCGGCAAGGCGGCGCCAATCTTTCCGAGGAAGAAATCAAGGTCCTGCTCAAGAAAAACTGACCCGGGGGGTTTGCCCTTGTCTCCTCATGTCCACCCAGCGGATGACGGGATGAGACGATTTCTTCAATTTGCGATCCTGGGTGCCGCCGCATGGATTCTGGCCGGCTGCGCGCCCACGGTGTTGGCCAAAAGCGCCGACGGCATCACCTTCGACAACCCGACCGATTCCGTCGTCACCATCGACGTCTTGGCGAAATACCAAAGGCGCCAGGCGCTGGACCTGGCGGACGCGCACTGCCGCCGGTTCGGACGCATGGCGCGGCTGACGCGGCGCACCGCCAACGCGCTGCGGTACGACTGCGTGAAATGAGAAACGACGGGGTCGGTTGGACTTGAGACGCCGGCGGCGGGCCGCCGCGGCAAGGCGCTTCAGCCCGCCTTCGCCGCGGCGATCTTTTGCGCCAGCTTTTCGTTGAACCGGTCCCAGCGGACGACGAAGCGCTCGTGGCGGGCCTTGCCGATCACCTCGACTTCGTCCCGGGCGGTGACGCGGAAGGTCAACCGCCGGCCGTCCACCTCCAGGCATTCGACGTCCACGGTAACCTCCATCCCCGGCGGCGTCGGCGCGGTGTGGCTGACGTCGATGCGGACGCCCAGGCTTCCCTCGCCGTCGTCCAGATGGGGCTTCAAGGCTTCCAGGCACGCCCATTCCATGAGCCCGACCATGAACCCGGTGGCCAGGACCTTGGGCATGGCCACGAAGTCCGGCGATTCGGGATAGAGATAGGGCACCGTTTTTTCCTCGGTGATGGTGAAGCGGTGCGTGTGCGTAATGCCGGGGACAAGGGTGTCCTTCATGGCGGTTCCTTCCCTTGCGCCAAGGCGTCAGGGCCTCTCGCCGCGCGCCAGGCGCGCCTCGATGTCGTCCAGGCACGGCATCAGGTCGGCGATGGTGTCGACCACGTAATGGGAGCCGCAGGTTTCCATGCGCCGGTAGGCGTACTCGCGCTTGGCCTGTTTCTGGTCATCGGGCAGGGCTTCCCATTCATCCAGCGGAAGGCCCACCTCGTTGCCGGAAATGGCCAGGCCGACGGTCCACATGCCGGCGTTCAACCCCTCCTCGACGCCGGGAACGGTGTCGTCCACCTTGACGCAGGCCTCCACCGGCGAGACCTGCATGTTGATCATGTTCTGCAGGCACATGAAAGGATAGGGGCGCCCGACCGGGACCTGCCCGGCGGAGACGGTGGAATCGGGAACGTAGCCCTGGCGCGCGGCGTCACGGAGGTTGATCTCCATCATCTCCGGCAGATAGCCGGTGGTGGAGCCGATCTTGTAGCCGCGTTTCTTGCACTCTCCGACCGCGTCCAGGGCGCCGGGAATCATATCCGAATACTCGGAAAGGCATGCCAGTTGCAGGGGCACGAACTCGGTGAACATGGCCTCCACGTCGTCGTCGGTGGGCAGGCGCCCGTGCGCCTCCTGCCAGCGTTCGCGCACCGCTTCCTGCTCACTGATCCTCTTGATGTGCACGCGCTTGTGCGCCCCCATGGGCGCCCGCGCCTCGTCCATGGAGATGGGCACCTGCTGGCGCCTGTAGACCTCGATGAAGACCACGGCCGGGGCCATGCAGCCGAAGTCCATGGTGGTGCCGGCCCAATCCAGGATCACCGATCGGATGGGTCCGCGGTAGCTGCGACGGTAGCTGAACGTCATGGCGTATTTCCTCTGTCAGGGTTGTTCAGGTTTGGGCGGGGGCGCAGTCCTTCACCCCCATTTCCGTGATCGCTGCGCCGACGGCTTCGAGCGCGCCGCGCATCTCGGCCGCCCCCAGATGGCCGATGCATCCGATGCGGAACGACTCGGCCACCGTGAGCTTTCCCGGATAGATCACGTATCCGTGCCGGCCGAGGGAATCGTAAAAGGTCTGGAAATCGAACCCGGGGTCGGCGGGCATGCGGAAGGTGACGATGATGGGCGCCTGCACGGCGTCCGCCAGCAGGGTCTCGAACCCCATCCCGCGCATGCCGGCGACCAGGATCCGGCAGTTGTCGGCGTAGCGGGCGTTGCGTCCGCCGACGCCGCCCTCGGCGTCGAACTGGTCGAGCGCCGCGTCCAAGGCGACGATCACGTGGGTGGGCGGCGTGAAGCGCCACTGCCCGGTCTTCTCCATGACGGTCCACTGGTCATGGAGGTCGAGCGACAGGGAATGGGCGTTGCCGGCGCCGGCCTCCAGGGCCTGGCGGCGGACGATGGCGAAGCCCACGCCCGGCACCCCCTCGAGGCACTTGTTGGCCGACGCCATCAGCGCGTCGAAGGGAACCTTGCGGGCGTCGAGCGGGATGGCGCCGAATGCGCTCATGGCGTCGATCAACAGGCTGCGGCCGTGCCCGGCGGCGGCCTCGGCGATGGCCTCGATGGGGTTGAGGATGCCCGACGTGGTCTCGCAATGGACCGCCAGCACGTGGGTGATGTCGGCGTCCCCGGCCAGCGCCGCGTCGACGTCGGTGGCCGACACCGGGGTGTCCTCCGCGGTTTCCAGGGACACGTGGTCGCGCCCCAGGTACTCCAGGATTTTGGCCATGCGCTTCCCGTAGGCGCCGTTGATGAGGACCAGGGCCTTGCCGCCGCGCGGGATGAGGGTCCCCAGCGCCGCCTCGACGGCGAAGGTGCCGCTGCCCTGCACGGGCACGCAGACGTGGGTGCCCTCGGCCCCGGCGATGGCCACCAGGCGCCGGCGCACCCGGGCATTGGTGGCGATGAACTCCGCATCGCGCGAGCCCCAGTCGTGCAGCATGGCTTCCTTGGTCCGGGCCGAGGTGGTCAGCGGCCCCGGGGTGAGCAGATAGGGATCGGTCTGGGCAGCAGGCATGGACGACCGCCTTGTGGTATAGGGGGACAGGGACGACGCCGCGGTACTATCGGGCACAACCAGTCACTTCGCCACAAAAATCAACATCCCACGGCAAAAAAACCGCCGGCACCCGGGGCCCCGGTTCCCTTCACAGGTGCAACCCTACCGGCCGTGGTCGGTTCGTATTGAGGTGCACCCGCGTATAAGAAAAACTTGACACGATGTTAAGAAATACTTATCATACGCCGATGGTTTTCGAAGGAGGCGTCAATGGTCGTCATCATCGATCCACCTTCGGGCCTGCCGATTCCCCGTCGCACCGACCGGGCGCCGCGGAACAAACGCCGGGGCCGGGTGCCGCGTCCGGAGGATATTCGCCAAGTCACGGCAGAAACGTTGCGCGACCCCGGCCTGCACGCGACGCCGGAGGACTTCGGTGCCGGCATCGCCAGGGCCGTTGAGGATCTGGGGATGAAAGCGGCGGGGATCACCCTCGCCTTCGATGAGAAGCGCCGCCAAGCCGAGGACGACACCGCCGGCATCGCCGGCCTCGCGGACGCGCGGATGCGGTTCAACAAGGTCGCCCGGTCGATGGAGGCCCAGGCCGACAAGGCCGACGG
This sequence comes from Pseudomonadota bacterium, assembly GCA_022567015.1. Lineage (GTDB taxonomy): Bacteria > Pseudomonadota > Alphaproteobacteria > Rhodospirillales > 2-02-FULL-58-16 > JACZQZ01. Next base: position 10,687 of record JADFHR010000019.1, on the reverse strand, counting down.
TTTCACGGCGAACCTGGGCCCTGCCCTTGCCGCGGAGACCGACGCCATCCTGCGCGACCTGCGCGGCCTGCGCCACAGCCAGCGCGCCGAGGATGCCATCCGGAACCAACTGCGGTTGCTGGCGACGCGCATGGTGGCCAGGGGCGCGAAGTTCGAGCACGGGGCCAGGTTGTCCCAATTGGGGATCGAGGTGGACGCCGCGGTTCGCAATCTGGCGCTGGCCGCCTTCAACAGCCCCGGCGACTGGCCGGCGATCATGGAAGAGACGGAAGCCAGACTTGCCAGGTTCAAGGACAAACTCCCGCCCGACATCCTGGCGGCGAAGGTGGCGGCGGCGCGGGGAATGATTGCCGCGAACGCCGCCGCGGGCCTCATCGAGCTTGACCCGGCGTTGGCCCGGCAAGAGCTCAAGGCGGGTCTCTTCGACGACGAACTGCCGGCGGCGGAGAGGAAGAGGCTGCGCGTCCGCGCCAAGGCGGCGGTGCGCGACCGGCGCGCCCAGGCCGAACTCGGCCAAATCGAGAATCGGGCAACGGCCGCGGCCGACGGGGCGCGCCGGCTGGTCGCCCTGGAAGGCGCTATCGGACGGGGCGAGGCGGGCGAACAGGCCATCGCCGAAGCCGCCGATATCCTCGACGATCCAACCCGCGCCCGACTGCACGAAAGGCTTGACGCCGGGCGCGCAGACGACGCCGCGCGGAACCGGCGCATCGAGAAGGTCTCGGCGGTGCTCGCCGGGCGCGCCCCGGCCACCGGCGAAGGGGACGGAAAACCGGACGGCGGCGGCGTCAAGGACGGGGACCTGCGCCCCGGCGCCCCGGAATGGCCCCAGGCGGTCGACGACCACTACGCCAGCCTATCCGATACCCTGGAAACCATGGACCCGGACGAGCGCGCCCGCTTCGAGGACGATTACGCGCGGGCCACCGGCGTCCTCCCCGGGGCGGTTGCGAAACGCTTGCGCGGCGGGTTGCTGTCGGCCGACCCCGCCGAACAGGCCGCCGCGGCCACGCACCTTGTCCGGCTGAAGGATGTTGATCCGGCCCTCTTCTCCGTCATCCCCGCGGTCGAACGCCGCCGCGCCCAGGCCATCGCCGAATTCGTGGACCTGGGCCTGACGCCGGCCCGCGCCGTCGAACTGGCGGAGAAAAAACTGGCGCAGCGGGTCCTTCCGTCCGCAGACCCCATCGGAAGTGAAGATGGCGAGGGCGGCGAAGAGAACGACAATGACGCTGGTGGAAAGGACGAGCCAACCGGCACGCAACTGGCGCAACTCAGTGCACCCGGACCAAAGGCTAGGCCCGGCGGACTACCATTGGCGGTCAGCCCCGTGCCCAACCCGAAAATGCGACATGACCTAATAGGGTCAGGTGCTTTCGGGGCCAGCCGCGGCGGGGGAACACGCAAACATCTGGGCGTGGACCTGGAAGCTCCGGCCGGCTCCCCGGTCCGAAGCCCTGTCGACGGCGTAGTGGAGAAGATTGGTGATCCTTACCGCAAAGGCCATCGGCTTCACGGGCAGTTCAATACAATCTGGATCAGGACGAAGACCGGCTTCAGGGTCAAGATGTTCTATGTCAATCCCCAAGACCGTAACGGAAATCCGCTTGTCAAACCGGGCGATATAGTCAGCGCCGGCCAACCCATCGGCACCATGCAAGACCGTGCCAGGCACGATAAAGGCATGATCAATCACCTTCACCTGGAGATCAAAGGGGGTAAAGGGCTAAGAACGGCAATCGACCCTGCGCCTTGGTTAAAGAAATGGGGGGTCAAATGAAATATGCGCCGTCAAGTGCCTGCCGCAGCGATTATGAGGCAAGGGTCACTGCTTCGTGAAAAATCCTTCGTCCAACCGCGCTCACGGACCAGACCCAAACCGACAGGCCCTCTGATCATGTGCAGGCAACACCCCAGACATATACGAAGAAAGGGGCATCCTTGAGTTCATAAAGATCATACTCGAGGCGCTCATTAACGTACTCGCCGTCGAATACGCCGGCATCCCGGACACGCTTCACCGCCTGGGCGTCGGCTTGTGCCAAATCCGGACCCACGCATCTTTCTGAATCCACTGCCTTAAATCGTCCTGGCGACGTTGCGTCTATACAAGCGGCTTCCGTTTTCCAATAAACGTCACCATTTTCTTGAAACACGAATCTACCGTTCCACATGCCTTGATCCCAGGAACGCGATATCTTGTAGGAGACTTTCAGGTCCTCCTTGTCGACCAACGCGACACAATGGCTGCATCCCAGTTGCAACGGCATGTCGACGAGTTCCAATATCCCCTTGTCTGTTAAGATAATTCCACCTTGGTCGGCCGAATGTCCCACGGCCGCAGCAACAAAATCACTACATTGCAAATCGCCCGTGTTCTGGCGCAAGAACAACTGGAATTGCCTGGGTTCACTTCCATTCAGCCGGCCAGTGACAGCCAATAGAAAATGGGGAGTAAAACGGCTTTCAAAATATTTCTCGGCAATCACGATCGGGTGGCGTGCCAAGTCCCCCGATTGTTCCCCTGGCCAAATGAGGTTTAAGTCCATGAGGACGCATGCGGGCTCCGATTTGGGGCATTCTTCCAGCGGATGCAGGGTTTCGGCTCCGGTCGCCCGAGAGGTAGCAAGCAAGATCGCCACGGGAACCCAGACGGCAAGTTGACATAATCGAACCACGTTCATCATCGTTGCACTGTATCCCGCTTTGACATTTCTTGGCCACACCCGCCGCCCGATCAGCGTTTGCGCCAGGCCTGGGTGCGGCGCGCGATGCCGCGGGTGAGCAGGAAATGGAGCAGGCGCACCGTCGCCGACGTGTAAACGATCATCATGCCCATGGCGGCGGCGGGGGCGGTGTCGCCGGCGTCGTCCATGTTGAGCACCGCCACCGAGGCCAGTTGGGTGTCGGCGGAATAGAGGAAGATGACGGCCGACACCGTGGTCATGGCGTTGACGAAGAGGTAAATGCTGATGTCCAGGATGGCGGGCATGCACACCGGCACGGTGACGCGGATGAAGGTCCTGTAAAACGGCACCTTCAGGGACGAGGACACGGCCTCGAATTCCGCATCCATTTGCTTGAGCGCCGTCACCGCGGTCAGGTGGCTGACGGTGTAGAAGTGGGTGACGGTGCACAGCACCAGGATGATCAAGGTGTGGTAGATGAACCCCAGGGGGTTGCCGACCGCGTTGAAGAAGAAGATATAGGCCAGGCCAAGCACGATTCCGGGCACCGCCAGGGGGATCATGCACATCAGCTGGATCAGGCCGCGCCCGCGCTCGAAGCCCTTGCTTTTTTCCACCAGGTAGGCTCCGGTGAAGATGACGGCGGTGCCGATCACCGCGGTCCACGCGGCCAATTTCAGGCTGTTCCAGAAGGCCCCCCAGCTGCCGCCGTCCATGAGGTCGAACTGGTAGCTGTCGAGCGCCAGGCTGAGGTTATAGGGCCAGAACTTGACCAGGGCGGCGAATTGGGCGACGCCCAGGATACCGATGATGATGAAGGCGACGGTGCCGCAGAAAGCGAGCATGGCCAGGTCGAAACGGCGGTCCGGCCTGGGTTCGTAAGGCACGGCGCGGGCCGACAGCAGGGCCACCTGCTTGCCCTGGATCATGCGGTCGGCGACGAAGGCGAGCAGGGCGGGGGCGAGCAGCACCAGGCCGACCACCGCCCCCATCTGGAAATTCTGTTGGCCGACCACCTGTTTGTAGATGTCCACCGCCAGCACGTTGTACCCGCCGCCGATCACCTTGGGCACGCCGAAGTCGGTGATGACCAGGGTGAAGACGACGAAACAGGCGCTTATCAGGCCGTACTTGGCCCCCGGCAGGGTGACGGTGAAGAAGGTCCTCAGCTTGCTCGCGCCCAGGGCCTCGGCGGCCTCGTACAGCCGGGCGTCGGACAGGGACAAGGCGGTGAAAATGATGAGAAGGGCGTGGGGGAACGTCCAGAACACCTCGCCGATGACGATGCCGATGGGCCCGTATATGGTTTCGCCCATCAAAAGCCCCTTGATCATGCCCTGGGCGCCGAACAGATAGCGCAGGGAAATCGCCGGCAGCAGCGACGGCGCCAGTATGGGGATCAGGGCGATGGCCTTGAACACGCCCTTGCCCGGCATGCAACTGCGCGTCAGCCCGTAGGCGTACCCGAAAGCGAGCCCGACGGTGATGACCATGCTGACCACGGAAATGGTCAGGCTGTTATTGATCGAATAGAACAGCGCCGGCGTGGCGAAATACTCGGCGTAATTGTCAAGCCCGACAAAGAGTCCGCGGCTGTCCTGGAAGCTCTTGGACAGGATGGTGTACAAGGGAAAAACCACGGCCACCAGCAGGTAGACGCCGATGACGGCGAGGCCGGCCCGCATCACCCAGTCTTCGCGGCCGACCTTGGGCTTTACCAGCGGAGCCTCGATGACAAGTGCCTGAGGGCCGTCGGTCATGGGGTTTTCCGGCCTACGTGCCCGCGAAGACCCGGATCCGGTCTGCGGGAAAGGCGACGGTCAGGGACTTGCCCGCTTCGATGCCCAGGTCGCGCACAAGGTTCACCGAAAAATCGGCCTGGAACCGGGTGTTCTCCACCCCCTTGGCGGTCAGGCTGGCGCGGTAGAACGAGCCCAGGAATTCCAGGTCGGCGACCGTCGCCTCGAAGGCGTTGGGGGCGCCGGACTCGACGCCGCGGGTGACGATGTCCTCGGGCCTCAGGCACAGGGTCACCGCCGCGCCTTCGTCCAGCCCGTCGGCGCCCTCGATGGCGGACAGCTCCATGCCGTGGATGCGCACCGTGCCGTCCCCGCCGGCCACCGCGGACAGGAAATTCATGGCGCCGATAAAGTCGGCGACGAAGGGGCTCGCCGGGCGGCGGTAGATCTCGAGCGGCGTCCCCACCTGATCGATGACACCTTTGTTCATGACCACGATGCGGTCGGCCATGGTCAGGGCCTCTTCCTGGTCATGGGTGACCATGATGGTGGTGACGCCGAGCTTGTGCTGGAGCTCCTTGATCTCGTGGCGCAGGCGCAGGCGCACCTTGGCGTCCAGGGCGCTCAGCGGCTCGTCCAGCAGCAACAATCCCGGCGACGTGGCCAGGGCGCGGGCCAGGGCGACGCGCTGCTGCTCGCCGCCGGACAGCTGGGCGGGGTACTTGGGGCCCTGGTCCGGCATGCCGACCAGTTGCAGCAACTCGTTGACGCGGGCGGTGATGTCCGCCTTGGACGTCTTGCGGTTCTCCAGGCCGTAGGCGACGTTCTTGAAGACCGTGAGGTTGGGAAACAACGCGTAGGACTGGAAGACGATGCCGAAATCCCGTTCCGTCGGCGGCAGGTTCGAGATATCCCGGCCCGCCTGCTCGATGCGGCCGCTGGTCTGGATGTCGAGCCCCGCGATGGCGCGCAGCAAGGTGGTCTTGCCGCACCCCGAAGGACCGAGAAAGCACACGAACTCGCTTTCAAAGACCTCCAGGCAGATATCCTTGATGGCCGTGAAGTCACCGAACTTCTTGGTGACGTTTTCGACCTTCAGATACGGGGCACGCGCCTCGTCCATGGCAGCCGGTGGCTCCCTCCCTATGAAAATCCCGTTTCTTATTGCGCCTTATTGCGGCAAGGAAAAACCCCCAGCCCGCCCCTCACGGGGCCGACTGGGGATTCCAAGGTATCAGGCCCTGCCTGTCAACCGGGCGGCGGGCCTACTTCTTTCTCGGTTCGGACTTGGCGTCGTAGCGCGCGGTCCACTTTTTCACGATCCGCGCTTTGTTGGCGCCGGCCCAGGCGAAGTCGTTCTTGATCATCTTGCCGCCGACATCCGGGAAATCCTTGACCGGGTTGGGTATGCCCGGAAGGGCGACCGCGGCGTAACCCGGTGCGTGGAGCTCCATGGACTTGCGGGAAATCGTCCAGTCGGCCAGGGCCCTTGCCGCCGCCAGGTTCTTGGTGTTCCTGACGATGGCCATGGCTTCAACCTCCCAGCCCAGACCTTCCTCCGGGGTAATAAGCACCAGCGGGGCACCTGCCGCCTTGGACTTGACGACGCGGTAGGCGAACGAGACGCCGATGGGAATCTCGCCGGCCGCCGCCAGCTTGCAGGGCTTGGACCCGGAATGGGTATAGCGGGAAATGTTCTTGTGCAGGGCGTCCATGAACTTGAAAGCGTCCTCCTCGCCCCACATCTGAATCCAGCTGGAGACGTCGAGATACGCGGTGCCCGAAGAGCCGGGATTGGGCATGATCACATGGCCCTTGTAGACGGGCTTGGTCAGGTCCTTCCAGGATTTCGGAATCGGCAGATTGTTCTTCTTGCCTTCGATGGTGTTATAGCAGACCGCCGCCACGTAGGCACGCTGGCCCACCCACAGGGGCGGGTTGTTCTTGGGGTCCACGTACAAAGGGTTCAGTTTTTCGACCCCCTTGGGCGCGTAAGCCTGGAAGTAATCGTATGGGATCAGCTGCAAAAGGACGGTCGCGGCCATACCCCAGACGATATCGGCCCTGGGGTTGTCCTTCTCGGCAAGGAGCTTGGCGCCCATGATGCCGGTCGAGTCGCGGACCCATTTGATGTTGATGTCCGGGTAGTCCTTCTCGAACGCATTCTTGAATTTGGCCAGCTCGTCCGCCTCGATCGAGGTGTAGACCAGCAGGTCCGTCTTGGCGACGGCGACACCGCCGCCAACGCCAAGGGCGAAGACTCCCATGGCCAAGGCCGCCGTGAGCCGTTTCAACAGATTGGTTCGCATGAAATATGCCTCCATCTCCCTGGTAAACGATGCGCAGGGGAATGCCTCTCATGGGCTTGTTGTGGATGGCACCCCCCTGGACAACTGGTGTTGTTCCTTGCGGTTGGCGGGCACGCAACCGGTCCCTTACCCGCGCTGGTGACCATTGTTCCACAGAAATCAGGGATTTTCCATACATGCTTGCCGGCCGGACGCGCCGGCAGCCGGGGACGGCCGGCCCGCCATCCCTTGATCACGGCCCGGGACCCGTGGCCGGCCGCAAACGGGGCCGGCCTTGACGCCCATGGGGACGTTGGGCAAAGTCGCACCGGTTGGAGGGGCGTCCATGCTCGCCGAACAGCGGCGCAGTTTGATCCTCGATATCGTCGCCGAGCAGGGCTCGGTCTCGGTAACCGAGCTTTACCGGCGGCTCAAGGTGTCGCGCGAGACCATCCGCCGCGACATCACCCGCCTGGCGACGGAGAACCGCCTGTGCAAGACCCACGGCGGGGCGCTTTCGCTGGACTCCCGGGAGCCGGCCTTCGCCGAGCGCATGTCGGTCAACCTGCCGGGCAAGCGCGCCATCGGGCGGGTGGCCGCGGCCCTGGTGCCGGACGGCGCCTCGCTCATCATCGACGCCGGCACCACGGCGCTGTGCGTCGCCGAGGCCCTGGCGGGGCACCGCCAGCTCACCGTCTATACCAACGACGTCCACGTCGCCGGCCGGCTGGCCGGGCGCAACGACAACCGGGTCTTTATCCTGGGCGGCGAGCTTCAGGCCGCCGAGGGCGCCACCATGGGCCGCGACGCCACCGCCATGCTGGCCAACTATTTCGCCGATTTCGCCTTCGTCGGGGCGGGGGCGTTGTCGTCCCATCCCTGGCTCATGGATTACTCCCGCGAGGCCGCCGAGATCAGGGCCCAGATGCTGTCCCTGGCGCGCACGCCGGTGCTCCTCGCCGACCACACCAAGTTCGACCGCATCGCGCCCGTGCGCGTCGCCAATCTGGACAAGGTCACCCGCCTGATCGTCGACCGCGAGCCCGAAGGCGCCATGGCCAGGGCCCTGGCCACCCTGTCGGCCGAACTGCTCATAGCCGGCTGGGAAGAGGGCTGATACGCGGGGCGCCGGACGGGCCCGGGCGGGCCGCGCCGGTTAAAGCGTCAACGCACCTCGGCGTCCCCGGCGTAAAAAATCAAACGCGGAGGACGCAGAGGGACGCGGAGGAGCGGCGGCGAACCCTTTGCGCCGGCTCGGGATATTTCGAAAGCACGCTTATAAAATCCTCAGCGCACCTCGGCGTCCTCTGCGTTAAAAAATAATCAAACGCGGAGGATACGGAGGGACACGGAGGGACGCGGAGGGCCGGCGGGGCGTATTTGGCGCCGCCACGGCCCTTGGTATAAGAGGAAGCCCGCCCGTGCGGCGGAGCGGAGGGTTTACGCGGCGGCCTATCCGACCACCGCGAACGCCAACACGCTCACGGTCCACACCATCATGCCGGCGATCGTCATTCGGACTGTCTGCTGGCACATGATTCCCATCCCCTGTTCGGGTTGATGTTGAGTGGAACGGTAGACCAACACGACCCGGCGCGCAGTGATGGGCGTCACAGGGAATTTATTTTTCCGGCGGTTGCGGAAAAAAAGAAAAAACCGGCCCGGCAAGGGAACCGGTGCGCTATTCGCCGACCCGGAAGGTGCGGAAGACGAAATCCAGATTCTTCCGCAGTCTCTTGTTGTGCGCCTTGTTCTTCGTCGTCTTTTCACGCGGGCGCCATTCGCCGCTCTCCCCGGCCAGGGCCTCGGCGAGCATCCATGTGTGCATGAACGTTCGTCCGGTCAGCCCGCGCACCGCCTGGACCTGGCCGGCGCTCAGCCGGCTCGTTTCCAGGTCCGGCAGGCGCGCCGGGTCGATCGCCATCGGGTCGACCTCCGCATAGGCCATGAGCTTGGCCTCGTCGTCGCCGTCCGGCGCCATCCGCTCCCCCAGCGCCTGGCGGAAGCGCCGCGCCGAGGAGAACGTCTGGCCCCTGAGCTCGCCAAGCCGGTCGGTCTTCATCCCGGCCCGTTCCAGGCGCTCGAGGACCGGCTCGGACAGCACGTAGGGCACCGGGCGGTACACCGTCTGGCCGAAGACGTTCTGCAGGAAGAACAGGCCGATGAAGCAGACGAGGCCGGCGAGCAGCGGAGTCAGCACCCATCCCATGCCGATGCCGCCCAGCACATTCCAGCGGATTCCCCGCCCGCCCTTGAGGATGGCGATACCGAGAACGGCGCCGACGACGGCCTGGGAGCTGGACACCGGAACCAGCGGGATGGTCGGCAGCCCGTTGGCGGCGAGCATCCGTTCCAGGCCTTCCGAGGCGAACAGAAGGAGGACCAGGGAATGGGCGACGACGACGACCCACGCGGCCACCGGCGACAACGGCATAAGGCCGCTCCCCACCGTCAGCATCACCCGCTTGGAATAGGTGAGCACGCCGACGGCGATGGCGAGTCCTCCGATCAGGAAGAGTTGCTGGGCCGCGGTAAACGTGGCCACGCCGAAGACGGAGAAATCGTTGAACGGCGAAGACGCGACGAAAACGCCCACCACATTGGCGATGTTGTTGGCGCCCAGGCTGTAGGCGCCGAGCGCGCCGGCCAGGATCAGACCCAGCCGGGTATAGGCGTCCGTGCGCAGTAGGTGCAGCCTGGAAGCGCGCAAATACGCGGTGACCATCTTGAACAGCACCATGGCGATGCCGGCCGCCAACAGCGGGCAGAGGACCCAGGTGCTGACGATCTTGAACAGCGCGTTGGTGTCGGTCACGGTCTCGCTGAACAGGTTCCAGCCCAGGATGCCGCCGATGATCGCCTGGGTGGTGGAGACGGGCAGGCCGAACTTGGTCATCACATAGACCGCGAGGGCGGCGGAAAAGGCGGCCATGAAGGAGCCGGCCAGCGCGTTGACCGAGCCCAGCCTGCCCAGGGTCTCGACCGGGCCGGCGCCGCTGATCACGGCGCCGAGGACGACGAACACGCTGCAGATCACGGCCGCCGTGGTGAAGCGGATCATCTGCGTGCCGACCGCGGTGCCGAACACGTTGGCGGCGTCGTTGCCGCCCAGCGCCCAACCGAGGAACAGGCCGCTGGTCAGGAACAGCAGAACCGCTATATCCACTTAAACGGTCCGTTTGATGGCGTAGATGGTCAGCCGGTCGGCGACGTCCTCGGCCCTGTCGGCCACGTTGTCGATGTGCTCGACGAAGTCGCGCAAATGCACCTTGTGGCTAAGCGGAAGGTCGGAGGCGAAAATCGCCCGTTTCAGCTTCGTGCTTACCTTGTCGGCTTCCTTTTCGTAGTGCATCACCTTGTGCATGTGATCGCTGACGGCCGCGATGTTGCGGAAAAAAGCCCGCGACGCCAGGACCAGGGATTCGACGGCCCGCACCGCGATCTCGGTCAGCGCCGCGTAGTCGGCGTGGTAGTCGGAAGGAATGTCCGGGGTTTCGATGGAGAAGCTCCACAAGGCGCCCTCGAAAAGGTTGAGCACGGAATCCAGGTTTTCCAGCAGGCCCAGGACGTCGCCGCGGGACTCGGGGATCAGCGTCTCGGCGTACAACTGGGTTTCGACGGATCGGCGCAGGCGGTCGGCGGTGCTTTCCAGTTCGTTGACGTGGCGAAGCTTTTCGTCGAACTCCTCGGTCCTCCCGTCGGCCAGGTACAGCTTCACCGCGTGCTCGAAGACCATGCCGGATTCGGAAAGCTTGTCGAGGAAATCGTCGATCTCGGTTTCCAGCGACTTGGTCCGGCGGAATAGCGCCAATTCCTTCGTCAATGCCATGCCTGCGTCTCCCCAATTAATACCAAGGAGCGCTGATCATGACCCGACGAGCCGGCTTACCAAGGTTTTCGGCCCTAAGCGTGCGCTGTGGCGATGCGGGGCATCGCGAAGCGTGCGCGACGCCGTCCGAAAGCCTTGGTAAGC
>JADFHR010000018.1 GCA_022567015.1 Pseudomonadota bacterium | reverse complement strand
ATAGAGATCGCGTAGGCGGCTCGTCGGGCAGGAGGAAAGGTGCAGGCGATGCGGTGCATCGTCAAAACTTTTCGACGCCCTCCGACGAGCCGCATACGCGACCGCAACGGCGGCTTACCAAGGCTTTCGGACGGCGTCGCGCACGCTTCGCGATGCCCCGCATCGCCACAGCGCACGCTCCTAGCCGAAAGCCTTGGTAAGCCGTCTCTATGGGTCATGATCAGCGCCCCTTGGTATTACGGCCCGCCCTTGGCGGTTTGGGGCGGTTGCAAAAGCGTATCGCCGCCGTCTCCGGCTGGCGCCGCTTTGCCCTGGCCGCGGGGCTCGGCGCCCTGGCCACCGCCGCCCTGCCGCCGGTGCATCTGGTGGTGCTGTTGGTGCCCGCGTTCGTCGGCCTGGTGTGGTTGATCGACGCGTCCCCGCGACCGCGCACCGCCTTTGCCGCCGGTTGGTGGTTCGGCTTCGGTCATTTCACGGCCGGGCTTTACTGGATCGCGTTCGCCTTGCTGACGAAACCCGAGCGCTTCGGGTGGATGGTGCCGTTCGCCGTTTTCGGCCTGTCGGCATTGATCGCCCTTTTCCCGGCCGGCGCCGCCCTCTTGACCCGCGCGGTGCGCGGCGCCGGCCCCGGGCGCATTCTCGTCTTCGGCGCCGCGTGGACGGCGCTCGAATGGGTCCGGGGCTGGGCCTTCACCGGCTTTCCGTGGAACCTGATCGGCACCGCCTGGGTCTTCTCGGACGGCATGATCCAGCTCGCGGCCGTCACCGGCGTCTATGGCCTGAGCTTGCTGAGCGTGGTGGTGGCGGCCATGCCGGCGGTGCTCACGGACGGGGGTGCCTGGGCCGGGCGCAAGGCCGTTCCCGTGGCCGCCGCCTTCATCGTCCTCGGCGTCGTGTGGGGCGGCGGGCTGGTGCGCCTGGCCGGGGCCGGCAACGCCGTGGTTCCCGACGTTCGGCTGCGTCTGGTGCAGCCCAACATCGACCAGAGACTCAAATGGCGGCCCGAACTGCGCCAACAGCATGTGCTCCGTCAGGTTCGCATGAGCACCGCGGCCGCCGGCGCGACCCAGGACAAGGGCGCCCCGACCCATGTCATCTGGGCGGAAACGGCGGCCCCGCTGTTCCTTGGCAGCGATCCGGCCGCGCTCGGCGTTATCGGAGGGGCGGTACCGTCCGGCGGCCTTATCATCACCGGAACGATCCGGCGCACGCCGCCGGGCGAGAAACCATTCCGCATCTGGAACAGCCTCCAGGCCGTGGACGGCCGGGCCCGGGTGGTCGCCACCTACGACAAGTTCCACTTGGTGCCGTTCGGCGAATACGTGCCCTTCCGCGGCCTCCTGAGCTTCGCCAAGGTCACCGCGGGCCAGGTGGATTTCTCGCGCGGGCCCGGGGTGCGGACGCTCAGGCTGCCGGGTCTGCCCCCGGTCAGCCCCCTGATCTGTTACGAGGTCATCTTTCCCGGACGGGTTGTCGACCGGCAGGACCGCCCCGGCTGGCTGCTCAACATCACCAACGACGGCTGGTACGGCCGCTCCTCGGGGCCGTACCAGCATTTCGCCGCCGCGCGCCTGCGCGCGGTGGAAGAAGGCCTGCCCCTGGTACGGGTGGCCGGAACCGGGATCTCCGCCGTCGTCGACGCTTACGGACGCACGGTGGCACGCCTGGGTCTTGGCCGCGCGGGCGTGATCGACAGCGCGCTCCCGGCACCCCTTGCGGGCGTCACGCCCTATGGCCGCCTGGGCGACCGGATCGTCCTGCTGATTCTTATCGCGGTGGCGGGGGCCGGGTATGTGTTGCCGCGGGCCCGGTAAATCCGTTTACAGCCACTCGTTCTGTAATCCGTAATCTCTCATCGTTACCGTGTATCCCCTATTGCAACTAATTACGTGAATATCCATATTGACCTTTGCTTATATAATACCCTATCGTCGCATTAAGACGTAGAACGGACTGGAAAATCATTCAACCGAGAGCAAAATCCAGCGAAAGTTGCTCTCGATCAATCTTCATAGAGGCACCCAATCGTCACAAGAGGCATCGAGACAAAATGAAACAACCAAAAACTACCCACGGGCGAAAGAAACAGCGCCGCGCTCCTCGCGTGAAAAGGAAGAGATTGCCCCCGGGCGTTCCCAATCCTGTGGATATTCACGTCGGTAGCAGGGTCAGGCTTCGCCGGACCCTGCTCGGGATGAGTCAGGAGAGACTCGGCGACGCCGTCGGCCTGACGTTCCAGCAGATTCAAAAATACGAGCGGGGCGCCAACCGCATTGGCGCCAGCCGGCTGTTCGAGCTCACCCAGATTCTTGACGTGCCGATTTCGTTTTTCTTCGATGATATGGCGGATGAACTCAAGACCAGGGAAGGCCGCATGGCAAAGGGTTTGCGGGATAGAGGCCAGTCCCGCCTGGAGCCCGATCCCATGGCGAAACGCGAAACGCTGGAACTGGTTCGGGCCTATTATCGGATTACGGATCCGCGGGTGCGCAAGCGCGTGTTCGAGTTGACCAAGTCCGTCGCCAGCGCCGCCGTCAAGGTCTAGCCCTTAAGCCGTTCGCGGCTGCGGAGCCCCGGGATAAGGCTCCGCAGCCGGCGAGCCGCGGTTTATGCTGTCGATAAGGGGAATTAGCCGCCCGCCCGGCGCGGCGTCAAATTCCCTTGACGCTTAAAGAAAAGCTTGCAACAAGAGCCGACCCCGGCGGGATTCCGGCGACGGACGTGGATGGATTTGGACTGCTTGCCACCACGAAAAAAAAGGCGCTAAGTGGGCTCGGATTAGTGGCGCGACCATTGAAGCCCTCGGTCCAAGTGGACGGAACCTGAGATCGGAGGGCCCGAACGTGCCGAAGAGCGACTATCTTTTTACGAGTGAATCTGTTTCCGAAGGACATCCAGACAAGATCTGCGATCGCATCTCCGATGCCGTGGTCGACACCTATCTGACGGCCGATCCGTACGCGCGCGTCGCCGTCGAGACCCTGTGCACGAGCAACTTCATTCTCCTGGCCGGGGAAGTGCGGGGACCGGAGTCGATCACCCACGCGACCCTTGAGCAGGTGGCCCGCAGCGCGGTCAAGGACATCGGGTACGAACAGGACGGCTTTCACTGGCGGACGGCCGAGGTCCGGGTTCTCGTCCACGCCCAGTCCGCCGACATCGCCGTCGGTGTCGATGCGTCGGGCAACAAGGACGAAGGCGCGGGCGACCAGGGCGTCATGTTCGGCTTTGCGTGCCGGGAAACCGATGCCCTGATGCCGGCGCCGATCTATCTTTCCCACGCCATCCTGCAGTCGCTGGCGGAGGCCCGCCATTCCGGCGCCGAGCCGGGCCTCGGCCCCGATTCCAAGAGCCAGGTCACCTTGCAATATGTGAACCACAAGCCGGTGCGCGCCGCGTCCATCGTGGTCTCCACCCAACATGCCGAACGCCTCAGCCAGGACGAGGTCCGCGAGATCGTCCGGCCCCACGTGGTCAACGTGTTGCCCGAAGGCTGGATGTGCGGTGAGGAAGCCTTCTACGTGAACCCCACGGGCCGGTTCGTCATCGGCGGACCGGATGGCGACGCCGGGCTTACGGGACGCAAGATCATTGTCGACACCTATGGCGGCAGCGCCCCCCACGGCGGCGGCGCCTTCTCGGGCAAGGACCCCACCAAGGTCGACCGCTCGGCCGCCTACGCCGCCCGCTATCTGGCCAAGAACGTGGTCGCCGCCGGCTTGGCCGATACCTGCACCATCCAGCTGTCTTACGCCATCGGCGTCGCCCAACCCCTGTCCGTCGACATCAACCTGCACGACACCAACCGCGTCGACGGGAACCGGTTGTCCACGGTGCTCCAGGACATGGTCGACCTGTCGCCCCGCGGCATCCGCGAGCACCTGGAGCTCAACCGGCCGATCTATGCCCGCACCGCCGCCTACGGCCATTTCGGCCGGCCGCCGGAATCCGATGGCGGCTTTTCCTGGGAGCGCACCGGGCTGGTCGAGGACCTCAAATCCATCTTCGGGGGCAGTTGACCGGCGGCGGCCCGCAGCCCGGCGACGACCGGCCCCGCTGGTACGGCCGGCGGCGCGGCCACCGGCTGCGCAAGGGCCGGCAGGAACTGTTGCGGGACCTGCTGCCGCGCCTGCGGGTGGCGCCGCCGGAAAGCGGCGGCCGGCTCGACCTGGCGGCCGTTTTTCACCGATCGGTGACCGACGTTTGGCTGGAAGTGGGCTTCGGCGCCGGCGAGCATCTGGCGGCGCAGGCCCGCGCCCACCCCCATGTGGGGATCATCGGCTGCGAGGCCTACATCAACGGGGTGGCCGGCCTGCTCGCCCACGTTCGCGAGGGGAATCTCACCAACGTCCGGATTTTCGACGACGACGCGCGGCTGTTGTTCGACGCCTTGCCCGACGCCGGCATCGGGCGTGCTTTCGTGTTGTTTTCCGACCCCTGGCCAAAGAAACGGCACCACAGGCGCCGCTTCGTATCGCCGGAAAACCTGGATGCGCTTGCCCGGCTGTTGAAGGACGGGGCCGAGCTGCGCTTCGCCAGCGACCACATGGAATATGTTCGCTGGACGCTTGAGCGGGTCACCGCCCACCCCGCTTTCTCGTGGCCGGCGCGGACCAGGCGCGACTGGCTGCAACGGCCCGAGGACTGGTTCGAAACCCGCTACGAGGCCAAGGCGCTCGGGCGCGGCGCCAGGTGCGTCTATCTGCGCTTTCTGCGCCGCCCCCGGGGGTCGCGGGGGCGCCCCCCGCATACGGTGTCGGGGGGGCACCCCCCGGTGGCCCCCCGGGGATGAGGCGCCGGCGCTCCGGGGCCGCGGGAAGCGCCGGTTTCGGTGCGAAAACCCTTGTGTTCGAAACGCCACAGGGTATATATGTGCTTACGAATAACAACGAATTGGTCCCATTGACCCGAAGTTGCGTGCGGGTCAGATAAGGGTGGGCCTCAGGCCCGCTCTTTGTTTTTGGGCCGTTTGTCATGGCGGCCCGGGCTCAACGAAGGACAGGGTCGCCGGGATGGATTTGTGTGGCCGCATCGAGCGACTCATTACGCCCACGGTGGAGGCTTTGGGTTTCACCGTCGTGCGGGTGCAGATTTCGGGCGGGCAGAGGCCACGGCTGCAAGTCATGGCCGAGCGCCGGGACGGCAAGGCGATGATGGTCGACGACTGCGCCGACATCAGCCGCGCCATCGCCGCCGTGCTTGAGGTGGAGGACCCCATCGCGGGCGCCTTCACCCTCGAGGTGAGTTCGCCCGGCATCGACCGCCCCTTGGTGCGTCTCGGTGACTTCGAGCGCTTCGCCGGGTTCGAGGCCAAGGTGGAGACGAATCGTCCGGTCGGCGGACGCCGCCGCTTCCGCGGCCGGCTGGTCGGTGTCGCCGGCCAGGTGGTGCGGATCCAGGTGGAAGGAGCCACGGTGGATCTGCCGTATGCGGACATCGGGCGGGCGAAACTGCTGCTCACCGACGAGCTGCTGGCGGCATCGGAGAAACGGAAAGGACCATGATCGACACCAACCCGGATATCGAGGCCGTTCGCGCGCGCCCCGAACTGCTGCAGGTGGCCGAATCCGTCGCCCGCGACAAGGGAATCGAGCGCGAAGAGGTTCTCGAAGCCATGGAGCAGGCGATTCAAAAGGCCGGGCGCTCGAAATACGGACACGAGCACGATATCCGCGCCACGATCGACCGCACGTCCGGCGAGATTGCGCTGGCGCGCTACGTCGAGGTGGCGGAGGAGGTGGAGAACGAGATCACCCAGACGGACCTGGAATCGGCGCGCAAGACCAAGCCGGACGCGGAGATCGGCGATTTCCTGATCGACCCGTTGCCGCCCATCGACTTCGGCCGCATCGCCGCCCAGACGGCCAAGCAGGTGATCGTGCAGAAGGTGCGCGAGGCCGAGCGTAAACGCCAGCACGAAGAGTACAAGGACCGCGTCGGCGAGATCGTCAACGGTCTGGTCAAGCGCATCGAATTTGGCAACGTGATCGTGGATTTGAGCCGGGCGGAAGCGCTCTTGCGCCGCGACGAGTGCATCCCGCGCGAACACTATTCCACCGGCGACCGGGTGCGCGCCTACATCATGGACGTGCGCGAGGAGCCACGCGGCCCGCAGATCTTCCTGTCGCGCACCCATCCCCAGTTCATGGCCAAGCTGTTCGCCCAGGAAGTGCCGGAAATTTACGACAACATCATCGAGATCATGTCGGTGGCCCGGGACGCGGGCTCGCGCGCCAAGATCGCGGTCGTCTCCCACGATTCCAGCATCGACCCGGTCGGCCCCTGCATCGGTATGCGCGGCTCCCGCGTCCAGGCCGTGGTTGGGGAGCTCCAGGGCGAGAAGATCGACATCATCCAGTGGTCGCCCGACCCCGCCACCTTCATCGTCAACGCGCTCGCCCCCGCCGAGGTGGCCAAGGTGGTCCTGGACGAGGAAGCCAACCGCATCGAGGTGGTGGTTCCGGACGACCAACTCAGTCTTGCCATCGGACGGCGCGGCCAGAACGTCCGCCTGGCCTCCCAGCTCTCCGGCTGGGACATCGATATCCTCACCGAGGCCGAGGAATCGGAGCGCCGCAGCGAGGAATTCCGCAACCATTCGCAAATGTTCGTCGACGCCCTGGACGTGGAGGAGGTGATCGCACATCTGTTGGTTACCGAGGGCTTCGCCACGGTCGAGGAAGTGGCGTTCGTGCCCCTGGACGACCTGGCCGAAATCGAGGGCTTCGGCGAGGACACGGCCAAGGAACTGCAAGAGCGCGCGCGGGGCTTTCTCACCGTCAGGGACGAGGAACTGGCGCGCCGCCGCAAAGAACTGGGCGTGAGCGATGATCTGGCCGAGGTCGAAGGGGTGACGCCGGCCTTGCTGGTGGCCCTTGGCGAACACGGGGTCAAGACGCGCGACAATCTGGCCGATCTTGCCGGCGACGAACTGAGGGATATCGTGCCCGCCGGCACCCTCCGGGAAGAGGAGGCCAACGCGATTATCATGGCCGCCCGCGCCCACTGGTTCGCCGACGAAGACGCCGCGGGCGAAGCCGCCGCAGGGGATGGCGTGGCGGCGGAGGAAGATACGGCCTCCGCCGACGCCCCGGCGCCCGACGGCGAGGAGGAATCGAAAGACGGATAAGAGGAATGCGGCCGCGCGAGCCCGGCCACAGGCCGACGGCACGCGGACCGGCACGCAACACGGGCGTCGTGGTCCCTTCAGGCGGTGCATTGTCAGCGGTGCGGTGCGCCGGAAAGAGGAGTTGCTGCGCTTCGTTGTCGGACCCGGCCGGGAAGTGGTCCCGGACGTGGAAGGACGCCTTCCGGGGCGGGGTATTTGGTTGAGCGCACAAAGGGATATGGTAAATACAGCCTGCGCCAAGAACCTGTTCGCCAAGGCGGCACGGGCCCGCGTCGCCGTCCCGGCCGATCTTGCCGACCGGGTGGAACGGCTTTTGGCGCGCCGCTGTCTCGACCTCATCGGGCTGGCGCGCCGCGCCGGGCAGGCCGTGGCCGGGTCGGACAAGGCGCGGGCGTGGCTGCGCGCGGGGCGGGGGGCGATGCTGGTCGCCGCCGCCGACGGCGCGCCGGGCGGACGTGCCAGGATGCGGGCGCTGGCCTCCGGTTTGCCGCTGGTCGACCTGTTCAGCGGCGCCGAACTGGGCCGCGCGCTGGGACGGCAAGGCGTCGTACACCTGGTCTTGGCGCCGGGACGGCTGGCCGAGAGCCTGCTCGGCGAGGCGGCGCGCCTGGCGGGTTTCCGGCGCGAAGACGGCACGGCCTGACGCGGGCCGGTTTTTGAGCGGACTGACATGACCGATATCGAAGAACAGGAAGAGCAAAAAGGGAAAAGGCGGCTGGGCCTGTCGCGGCCGAGAAAGCTGGAGATCCGCAAGACCGTCGAATTCGGTCAGGTCCGGCAAAGCTTTTCCCATGGGCGCTCCAAGATGGTGGCGGTCGAGATCCGCAAGAAGCGCACCTATGCCCCCGATGCCGGCGGCGCCATGGCGGAGGTCAAGGAGCAAATCACAGGCGCCGCGGATGCTGCCGCCACAGCGTTTTCCCCCGCCGGCGGCGAAAGGAAGGAGGCGGACGTCTCCCTCCACCAGGGCGCGGCGGTCAGCCTGACCACCGAGGAAAAGGCCGCCCGCGCCCGTGCCCTCGAGGACTCCCGCAAATCGCAAGTAGCGGCCCGGGCGCAAACCCCATTCCCGCCGGTCGCGGATTTTCCCGGCCCGTCGGCGGCGGACGGGACCGCGGAAGTCGGCCGCGAGGCCGAAGAGGGCTTGCCCAAGGAAGCCGATGCCGAAGAGGCCGCCCGCCGGGCCGAGGAGGAGGCCCGCAAACAGGCCGACGAGGAGGCCCGCCGGCGCGAAGAGCAGGCCAAGGCCTCGGCGTCGGTCGCCGCGGCCAAATTGGTGGCCCGGGAAGAAGCCGAGGGAGAGGCCGAGCGTCGCGGCGGCGGGAAACGGCCCTTCCGTGCCGACGCCCGCCGTCCAACCCTGGCCCCGCGCCGTCACGAGGGGCGCCGCCGTTCCGGACGCGGCCGCATTGACGAGGTCACCGGTGAGCGCGAAGAGCGCGTCCGCAGCCTGGCCTCGGCCAGACGCGCCTGGGAGAAGCAAAGACTGCAACAAAAGCCGAAGGAAGAGAAAAAGGTCATCCGCGACGTGGTCATACCCGAAACCATCACCGTGCAGGAGCTGGCCAACCGCATGGCCGAGCGTGGCACGGACGTGGTCAGGGCATTGATGAAAATGGATGTCATGACGTCCATGTCGCAAACCATCGACGCCGACACGGCGGAACTGGTGGTCAGCGAATTCGGCCACAACGTCAAGCGCGTCAGCGACGCCGATGTGGAGATCGGCCTCAAGGGCGACGCCGACGACGAGGCCAGCCTCGTTCCCCGGCCGCCGGTGGTGACCGTGATGGGGCACGTCGACCACGGCAAGACCCTGCTTCTCGATGCGTTGCGCGAAACCGACGTGGCGTCTCATGAGGCGGGCGGCATCACCCAGCACATCGGTGCCTACGAGGTGACTCTCAAGTCCGGGGCGACGATCACCTTTATCGACACGCCGGGCCATGCGGCCTTCACCGAAATGCGCGCCCGGGGCGCCAAGGTGACCGACATCGTGATCCTGGTGGTGGCCGCCGACGACGGCATCATGCCCCAGACCATCGAGGCCATGAACCACGCCCGGGCGGCGGGCGTGCCCATGATCGTGGCCATAAACAAGATCGACAAACCCGGCGCCGATCCCGGCCGCGTGCGGACGGACCTGCTGCAGCACGACATGGTGGTCGAGGATTTGGGTGGCGATATCCTGTGCGTGGAGGTCTCGGCCAAGGAACGGACCAACCTGGACAAGCTGGAAGAAGCCATCCTGCTGCAAGCCGAACTCCTGGACCTCAAGGCCAACCCCGACCGGCCGGCGGAAGGCGTGGTCGTGGAAGCCAGGATGGAAAGCGGCCGGGGATCGTTGGTCACCGTCCTGATCCACCGTGGAACACTGAAGGTGGGCGACATCTTCGTCGCCGGCGGCGAGTGGGGCCGCGTGCGCGCCCTCCTTGACTCCCGCGGAGACACCATCGAGGAGGCCCGGCCCGCGGTGCCGGTGGAAGTTCTGGGCCTCGGCGGCACCCCGGCGGCCGGCGACGATGTCAACGTCGTCGACGGCGAAGCCCGGGCCCGGGAGATCACCGAATTCCGCCGGCGCCGGGATCGGGACGCCAAGGTGGCCGCCACCACGCGGTGGTCCGTGGAACAGATGTTCGCCCAGGCCGAGGAAGGCGTAACCAAGGAATTGCCGTTGGTGATCAAGGGCGACGCCGACGGCTCCGTGGAGGCCATCCAGGGCGCCTTGGACAAGATGGGCACGGACGAGGTGCGGACGCGTACCCTGCACTCAGGCGTCGGCGGCATCAACGAATCGGATGTGACGCTGGCGCGGGCGTCGGGGGCCTTGATCATCGGTTTCAACGTGCGCGCGGATGCCCAGGCCCGCGGCATGGCCAAGCGCGACAATGTGGACATCCGCTACTACACCATTATCTACGACGTGACGGACGACCTGAAAAAGATGTTGTCGGGCATGCTGGCGCCGGCCATCCACGAACGTATGCTGGGCTACGCGGAGATCCGCGAGGTGTTCAACGTTTCCAAGGTGGGCAAGGTGGCCGGCTGCATGGTGACCGAGGGCGTGGTCCGCCGCGGGGCGCGGGTGCGGCTGCTGCGCGACCTGGCGGTCATCCACGTTGGCAGCCTGGGTCAGCTCAAGCGCTTCAAGGACGACGTCAAGGAAGTCAAGGAAGGTCTTGACTGCGGCATGGCCTTTGAAAACTACCAGGACGTCCAGGTCGGCGACACCATCGAGTGTTTCGAAATCGAGGAGGTGGCCCGGGAGTTGTGAGCCGGGGCTTCCTTGCCGGATATTCGCGTTTCATCCGCCAAAGATACGGCGGTGGGGTGCGCGTTGATCGAGGGTACCATGGACAGACGGACGGAAAGGGGTCCCAGCCAGCGCCAGTTGCGGGTCGGCGAAGAGTTGCGCCATGCCTTGGCGTGGATCCTGGAACGCGGCGAGGTACGCGATCCCGACCTCAAGGGCGTATCCGTCACCGTCACCGAAGTGCGGGTCAGCCCGGATCTCCGCAAAGCCACCGTGTTCGTCATTCCCCTGGGCGGCGGCGAAACCGAGGCCGTGGTCACCGGACTGACCCGGGCGCGGCCTTTCCTGCGCCGCCAGATGGCGAAGGCCGTCAGGCTGAAGTACGTTCCCGACATCACGTTTCGCGCCGACACGTCGTTTGACGAGGCGCACCGCATCGACACCCTGTTGCGCGATCCCGCGGTCGCCCGCGACCTGGGGGAGGATCGGGCCGAGGACGAGGAGACCCATGGGGCGTAGGCGGGGCGGCAAGCCGATCCACGGCTGGCTGGTCATCGACAAGCCGGCGGGCATCACGTCCAGCGCCGTCGTCGGCAAGGTGCGCGCCCTCACCGGCGCCGCCAAGGCCGGGCACGGCGGCACCCTGGACCCCCAGGCCACCGGCGTTCTTCCCGTGGCCTTGGGCGAGGCCACCAAGACGGTCGCCTATGCCGTCGGCGGCGCCAAGGTCTATCGCTTTACCGTCCGCTGGGGCGAGTCGCGGTCCACCGACGACGCCGAGGGCAAGGTGACGGCGGAGAGCGACGTCCGCCCCACCGCGGATGATATTTGCAAGGCGCTCCCCGCTTTCACCGGCGACATCGACCAGGTGCCGCCCGTCTATTCCGCGATCAAGGTGGGCGGGCGGCGCGCCTATGCGCTGGCCCGCGCCGACAAGCCGGTACGGCTGCAGCCCAGACGCGTGCACGTCGAGCATATCGGACTGCTCGGCCAGCCCGACGCCGACCATGCCGAATTCGAGGTCACCGCCGGAAAAGGCACCTACATGCGCAGCCTGGCGCGCGACCTGGCGCTGGCGCTGGGTACGGTCGGGCACATTACGGCGCTGCGCCGCACGTCCGTCGGACCCTTCACCGAAGAGCAGGCGATTTCCCTGGATAATCTCGCCGCGCTGGGGCATAGTGCGCCGCTCGCGGACTACCTGCTTCCCGTCGAGACCGCGCTGGCCGACATCCCGGCGATGGCCCTGACGGAAGCGGAAGCGAGGCGCTTGCAACGTGGCCAGCCCATTTCCGTGTTGGCGGTGGCAAGCCGGTCACCCCTCAAACACATCACCCAAGGCGCCATCGTCTGCGCCAAGGCCGAGGGCAAGCCGGTGGCGTTGGTCCGGATAACCGGCGCCGAAATTCGCCCGGTGCGCGTGCTCAACCTGTGAAGAAACGGAGTATTGGATGTCGATTACCGCGGAGCGAAAACAGTCGCTCATCAAAGAGTTCGCCACCAACAATAACGACACCGGCTCGCCCGACGTGCAGGTGGCCATCCTCAGCGAGCGCATCGGCAACCTCACCGAACACCTGAAGATCCACAAGAAGGATAACCATTCGCGCCGTGGCCTGCTGCGCATGGTGGGACAGCGCCGGCGCCTGCTCGACTATGTGAAGAGGAAGGAAGTCAAGCGCTACGAGGAACTGATAGGGCGCCTGGGATTGCGCCGGTAATGGGCGGCGCCGGGATGCGAATTCGTATCCACCGGCGCCAGCGCGGCTGTGGCCCGCAAACGGGTCGCGGCGTTCACCGGAGGAAAGCGACGGCAACGATGATGATCGCGGGACCGGAATGCCCGCGGCCGTCGCTCCAGTCCGTTCACCGATACCTGCCCCAAAGGACGCCATCCCGGCGGTCCCGGGCGGGCACACAGACGAGGCGATCGGCGACCGCACCCGCGGCGGGGCGAATGGCCCCGCCGCCGGCAGCGGCGGCGCCGGCGCCTGCGGTAGGAAGAGGTAGATAGAGAAGATGTTTGAAGAGGTAGGAGAGAAGATGTTTCAAGAGTTCAGAAAAGAGATCGAGTGGGGCGGCCGCACACTCGTTCTGGAGAGCGGCAAGATCGCCCGTCAGGCCGATGGCGCCGTCATGGCGACCTATGGCGACACCCGGGTCCTGTGCACCGTCGTCGGTGAACACAAGCCGCGGGTTGGTCTGGATTTCTTCCCGCTGGCCGTACATTACCAGGAGAAGACCTTTGCCGCCGGCAAGATTCCGGGCGGCTTTTTCAAGCGCGAAGGCCGGCCGAGCGAAAAAGAAACCCTCACCTCGCGCTTGATCGACCGGCCCATCCGGCCGTTATTCGCCAAGGGTTTCCGGAACGAAACCCAGGTCATCTGCACCGTCCTTTCCCATGACATGGAGAACGACCCCGACATCGTCGCCCTGATCGGGACGTCGGCGGCGCTGACCCTTTCGGGCCTTCCCTTCATGGGTCCCATCGCCGGCTGCCGCGTCGGCTACATCGACGGCGAATACGTGCTCAACCCCCCGATCGACGAATTGTCCGGCAGTGCGCTGGACCTGGTGGTCGCCGGCACCCGCGACGGCGTGCTGATGGTGGAATCGGAAGCCAGCGAGCTGTCCGAAGAGGTGATGCTGGGCGCGGTGATGTTCGGCCACCGCGGGTTTCAGCCGGTGATCGAAGCCATCATCGACCTTGCCGAAGCCTGCGCCAAGGAGCCCCGCGAACTGCCCGAAGCGCCCGAGGGGACCGAGGACCTCGCCCGGCGCGTGGCCGAGAAGGCCGAGGCGGATTTGCGCCAGGCCTACACCGAGACCATCAAGCTGACCCGCCAGGAAAAGGTGGCGGCGGTGAAGGAAAGGGTGACCGCGGAGCTGACGGACGACGGGTCCGTCAGCGAAGAACTTCTCAAGGACGCCTTGCCCGAAATCTTCAAGGAGCTGGAGAAGACCATCGTCCGCCGCGACATCCTCAAGACCGGCCGGCGCATCGACGGGCGCGACACGCGCACGGTGCGCCCCATCGCCGCCGAGGTGGGACTGCTGTCCAGAACCCACGGCAGCGCGCTCTTTACCCGCGGCGAGACCCAGGCGCTCGTGGTCACCACCCTCGGCACCGGCCAGGACGAGCAGATCATCGACGGCCTGGCCCTCGACTACCGCGAACACTTCCTGCTCCACTACAACTTCCCGCCCTATTCGGTGGGCGAGGCCGGCCGTTTCGGGTTCACCAGCCGCCGCGAGGTGGGACACGGCAAGCTGGCGTGGCGGGCCCTCCACCCGTTGATGCCGAGCAAGGATGACTTCCCCTATACCATTCGGGTGGTCTCCGAGATCACCGAATCCAACGGGTCCTCATCCATGGCCACCGTCTGCGGCGCCTCGTTGTCGATGATGGACGCCGGCATTCCCCTGACCAGGCCGGTGGCCGGTATCGCCATGGGGTTGATCAAGGAAGACGACGGCGTCGCCGTCCTTTCGGACATCTTAGGCGACGAGGACCACCTCGGGGACATGGACTTCAAGGTGGCCGGCACGGAGCGGGGCATCACCTCGCTGCAGATGGACATCAAGATCACGTCCATCACCGAAGACATCATGGGCATGGCGCTGGAGCAGGCCCGCGAGGGGCGCCTGCACATCCTCATCGAGATGGGCAAGGCCCTTGAGAACGCCCGCGACCGCGTCAGCGACAACGCCCCGCGGATCACCGTCATCAAGATCAACAAGGACAAGATCCGCGAGGTCATCGGCCCGGGCGGCAAGATGATCCGCGAAATCTGCGAGGTCACCGGCGCCAAGATCGACCTCGAAGACGACGGCACGGTCAAGGTGGCGGCGGTCGATCAGAAGGCCGCCGATGCCGCCATCGAATGGATCCGCAGTATCACCGCCGAGCCCGAGGTCGGCGCGATGTATACGGGAAAAGTGGTGAAAACCGTGGATTTCGGCGCCTTCGTCAATTTCATGGGCAGCAAGGACGGCCTTGTCCACATCAGCGAGCTGGCGCCCCAGCGGGTGGGCAAGACGACGGACGTGGTCAACGTCGGCGACATGGTCAAGGTCAAGCTGATCGGCATCGACGACCGCGGCAAGGTGAAGCTGTCGATGAAGGTGGTGGACCAGGAAACCGGCGAGGACATCTCGGACCGGGTGGCGCCGGCCAGGGCGGCCCGCTGAGCCCAGCCGCGCCCAAGGCGAATTGCCCGCCCGGAGACCGGGCCGGCGTTTCGCCTGTTTTGGCCCCCGGTTCCACCGATCGGGCGGGGGCCCGCCCCGCCCGGCGCGAAGCCGGGCCGGCGGCGCGGAATCGTGCCGGCGCGTGCCGCGAGTCGTCTTTTTCAAAATCCTCTATATATTCTATATATAATGTTGACGAGGGGCGGCCGAGGACGCCGCCGCAGGTGACCGTACGGCGGATTGCGCAATCGCCGGATCGAAGCCATCGGGGGCCTCAATGACGCCTTGTGAACCCAAGGTGAGTTCCGTGCGCGCCGTGGTCCCCGTGGGTGAGGCCCTGGCTCCGGCAGCGCGCAGCGTCCGGCACCGGGGTTGCGCCCTGGAGGCCCGGAAACGGCGTCCGGCGTGGTCCGTGGTTTCGCGTAGGTCGGACGGTGGCGGACCGATGCGCACATTGGGTCGACGCGCTTGAGCAGGAAAAACAGCTTTTCGTACGACGATCTCCTGCGATGCGGCCAAGGCAAGTTGTTCGGCCCGGGCAACGCGCAGTTGCCCCTGCCGCCCCTTTTGATGTTCGACCGGATCGTCAAGATCAGCGACAGCGGCGGACACTACGGAAAGGGAGAAATCCTGGCGGAACTGGATGTCAGGCCGGATTTGTGGTTTTTCGAGTGTCATTTTCAGTCCGACCCGGTCATGCCCGGTTGCCTTGGTCTGGACGCGCTGTGGCAACTGGTCGGGTTCTTTCTGGGCTGGCTCGAGGCGCCGGGCCGTGGCCGGGCGCTCGGCGTGGGCGCGGTGAAGTTCAGCGGCCAGGTGAATCCCACGGCCAAAAAGCTGACCTATCACATCGACATCAGGCGGGTGGTCAGGCGGCAGTTCTCGATCGGCATCGCCGACGGCTTGATGAAAGTGGACGGCCGTCCCATTTACGAAGCCAAGGGCCTGCGGGTAGGCGTGTTCACTTCGACCGACGATTGGTGACGAGGTATCCATGAGACGCGTTGTCGTGACCGGCCTGGGGATCATCTCCAGCATCGGCGACACCAAGGCGGAAGTGCTGGACTCGCTCCGCGAAGGGCGCTCCGGAATTTCGTTCTGCGAGGAATACCGCGAACTGGGCTTCCGCAGCCATGTTCACGGTATGCCGAAGGTCGACCTGGAGGGCGCGATCGACCGCAAGGTGCGGCGCTTCATGGGGGACGGCGCGGCGTACACCTATCTGGCCATGGAACAGGCCATTGCCGACGCCGGCCTGCCGGACGACCAGGTGTCGAACGAGCGCACCGGGCTGATCATGGGATCGGGCGGGCCGTCGACGAGGAATCTGGTGGCGGCGGCCGATACCGTGCGCCAGAGGAACGCGAGAAAAGTGGGGCCGTTCATGGTCCCCAGAACCATGTCGAGCACCAACTCCGCCACCCTGGCCACCCCGTTCAAGATCAAGGGCGTCAGTTATTCCATAAGCTCCGCCTGCGCGACCAGCGCCCATTGCATCGGCAACGGGTACGAAATGATCCAGGTGGACAAGCAGGACGTGGTCTTCACCGGGGGCGGCGAGGAGCTCGACTGGACGATGTCGGTCCTGTTCGACGCCATGCCGGCGCTGTCGTCCAAATTCAACGACACGCCGGAGGTGGCGTCGCGCGCCTTCGACGCCGACCGCGACGGCTTTGTCATCGCCGGCGGCGGCGGCGTGCTGGTACTCGAGGAACTGGAGCATGCCAGGGCGCGCGGCGCCCGGATCTATGCCGAGGTCGCCGGCTATGGCGCCACGTCGGACGGATACGACATGGTGCAGCCGTCCGGCGAAGGCGCGGTGCGGTGCATGCGGATGGCCATGGCCGGGCTCGATCGGCCGGTCGACTACATCAACACCCATGGCACCAGTACGCCGGTGGGCGACGTCAAGGAACTGGAAGCCATGCGCGAGGTGTTCCCCAACGGCATGCCGGCCTTCAACTCCACCAAGTCGCTGAGCGGCCATCCCCTTGGCGCCGCCGGCGTCCATGAAGCCATTTACTGCCTGCTGATGATGGAGAACAATTTCATTTGCGCCTCGGCGAACGTCACCAACCTGGACCCCGAGGCGCGCGGCATGCCGATCGTCCTTGACCGCCGCGACAACGTTCGGCTGAACGCCGTCCTCTCCAACAGCTTCGGATTCGGCGGCACCAACGCCGCGTTGGTGTTCACCCGATTCGAAGAATGACGGTCGCGCCCGCCCGTTGCCCGCCAATGGACCGTGAACAAGGCACTTCGGGACGCCGCCGGTTGCGGCGCGGGTGACGTTCCCATGGCCCCTGTGAACGGACTGATGGTTGGCAAAAAAGGCCTCATCATGGGGGTCGCCAACGATCATTCCATCGCCTGGGGGATCGCGTCGGCGTTGCACCGGCACGGGGCCGAGATGGCCTTCACCCATCAAGGCGGCGCCTTCGGCAGGCGCGTCGGGCCGCTGGCCGAATCGGTCGGCTCCACCATCGTGCTGCCCTGTGACGTCGAGGACGAGTCCAGCGTCGATGTGGTTTTCGCGACCCTCAAGGAAGAATGGGGCGCCGTCGATTTTGTCGTGCACGCCATTGCCTATTCCGACAAGGCGGAGCTCAAAGGCCGATACGTGGATACCACGGTGGAGAATTTTACCCGGACCCTGGATGTTTCGTGCTTTTCCTTTACCGCCGTCGTCCAACGTGCGGCCGCGATGATGCCGTCAGGGGGCAGTCTGCTGACCCTCACCTTTTCGGGGGCCGAACGTGTCATGCCCAATTACAACGTCATGGGGGTCGCCAAGGCGGCCCTCGAGGCGAGCGTGCGCTACCTTGCCGCCGACCTCGGCCCCGAAAACATCCGGGTCAACGCCATTTCCGCGGGTCCCATGAGGACCCTTGCCGGAAGCGCGATAGCCAATGCCCGCGAGGTCCTGAAATGGAACCAGAACCATTCCCCGTTACGGCGCAACATCCGTCTGGACGAGATAGGGGGCGTGGCGCTCTACCTGCTCAGCGACCTTTCCGGGGCAGTCACGGGCGAAGTCCTCCACGTGGACAGCGGCTACGATATCGTGGCGATTCCGGCCCGGCCCCGCCGGTGATCAGCATTTTGCGGTGTACCCAGGCCGCTGCGCACCCG
Source organism: Pseudomonadota bacterium (assembly GCA_022567015.1). Lineage (GTDB taxonomy): Bacteria > Pseudomonadota > Alphaproteobacteria > Rhodospirillales > 2-02-FULL-58-16 > JACZQZ01. The sequence goes on along the minus strand of JADFHR010000018.1, from coordinate 1,354 downwards.
GATCAAAATTGTTTCAACAGGGTGTTCCTGTCCACGGGGAAATGTCTTATGATAATCCCATAATTTAATTATGGTAATTATGAAAGTGTTGAGCGTCGACCCGAGCGCACCCATATACGGGGAGTAACGATGGCCAGACCCTACACCCAAGTTCTCGAGCGTTTGCGCGCGGCGGGGCTGCGGCCCACCCGTCAGCGTCTGGCCCTTGCCAGGCTGCTGTTCGACGGGGGCGACCGCCATGTGACCGCCGAAATTCTCCACGGCGAGGCGCTGGACGCCGCCGTCCGGGTTTCCCTGGCCACCGTGTACAACACCCTGCACCAGTTCACCGCCGCCGGGTTGTTGCGCGAGATCGTGGTCGATTCCCAGCGCTCCTATTTCGACACCAATACCAGCGATCACCACCACTTCTTCTTCGAAAGCTCCGGCCGGCTGGACGACATTCCCAATGAGCGGATCGTCCTCGCCCGGCTGCCGGACCCGCCCAAGGGGACGCGGGTCAAGCGCGTCGACGTGGTCGTCAGGCTCGACGACACCGGCTGAATAAATATAAATAAAAACAGTACGTTACATAAGTCTTTAGAATACTTTCAATATTATTGACACGGCGGCCACCTGCCCTCATATTGGGGGATGAGGCCTTTAGCGCCGGCCCGGCGCGATTCGTATTTGCCATCAAGAGGAAACCCGATAAGGGGAGAAAGCCATGCCTGCACTGAAGGGAACCAAGACCGAAAAGAACCTGAAAGACGCCTTTGCCGGCGAATCCCAGGCCAACCGCCGCTACCTGTATTTCGCCCGCAAGGCCGACATCGAGGGGTACAACGACGTTTCCGCCGTCTTCCGCTCCACCGCCGAAGGTGAAACCGGCCATGCCCATGGCCATCTCGAGTACCTTGAGGAAGTGGGCGACCCGGCCACCGACCTTCCCATCGGGCCCACCCAGGACAACCTGAAGGCGGCCATCGCCGGTGAGACGTACGAGTACACCGACATGTATCCCGGCATGGCGAAGTCCGCCCGCGAGGAAGGGTTCGAAGAGATCGCCGACTGGTTCGAAACCCTGGCCAAGGCCGAAAAGTCCCACGCCGGCCGGTTCCAGAAGGCGCTTGACGCCATGGATTGAAGGCTGTCCCCCGGATTCTTTGCGCCAGCGGGGGGTCCGGCGGATCCCCCGTTTCACCAGCAATTTCGGGGGAGCCGTAGCCATACGGTAATAGCAAGGGGCGCTGATCATGACTCATAGAGATCGCGTAGGCGGCTCGTCGGGCAGGAGGAAAGTTGCAGGCGATGCGGCGCATCGTCAAAACTTTTCGACGCCCTCCGACGGGCCGCATACGCGACCGCAACGGCG
>JADFHR010000017.1 GCA_022567015.1 Pseudomonadota bacterium | reverse complement strand
CGATGGCCTGATTTTGGTGGTTTGGTCGTGTCCGGAAGACCATTCGGCCAATTTTCTCATCATCCAAACACACCTCTCGTGTCGTTTTCTCCTCGCCGTCGATTTCCCCGGCCTACGCCGGAACGGGCCTTGGTCGCAGATCATCAATCAGGCTCAGGATTTTCCGGAATAGGTCTCTCGATACTGCCTGTCCCTCCTGAAAATCCCATCCGCCGCAGAATTCTTGGCGTTTTGCCGAATTGGGATAAGGTCGGAGCATGCATGATGTCCGCCGACTTCTGCTCTCGACCGTACGAATCTGGTTTGGAACCCGTGCCGAGTTTCAGCTTGAGATCCTGGCCCTGTCCGTTCTGAAAACCAAAATTTGCGAGCTCCGACGCCGGCAGTCCGTTAGGATAAAATGTGCGCGCACGCCAATGCAGGAATCCTCACCCCGAGGCAAAAGATCAAGGATTTGTGCGGCGGACAGAGTTTTTCGAAGGGACAGGAGAGGGCCATGGGGAAGAACATCGTCGTATTTTCCGACGGCACCGGACAGGAAGGCGGCAAGGGCACCAACACCAACGTCTACAAACTGTTCAACATGGTCCTAGACCGCTCGCCCGAGCAGATCGCATTCTACGATCGCGGGCTCGGCACGGGCTGGCGGAAGATAACGGGCAATGCCGCGGGGAGAGGAATCTCGAAGAACATCCGCGAGTGCTACGAGTTCATCTTCGAGAACTACGCGGCCGGCGACCAGATCTACCTCTTCGGGTTCAGCCGCGGCGCGACCACGGTTAGAAGCCTGTCCGGCTTCATCCACCTCTTCGGCATCCTGCCCAGGTCCAGGAGCGAGTTGATCACGCAGGCCTACAAGATCTACAGGAAAAACGACCGAAAAGAGCGAGAAGACGCCGCCAGGGCCTTCGTCGAGCAGCACCACACCATGTGGTGCAAGATCAAGTTCCTGGGGGTCTGGGACACCGTCGCCGCGCTGGGCGTGCCAATTAAGAGCGTAGACGTCTTCATCGACAAGATTCCCTTCCTCAAGCACAGGTTTCACGACCTGCGCCTCAGCCAGTCAGTCGAGCACGCCTATCACGCGCTCGCGATCGACGATGAGCGCAAGACTTTTCACCCCACCCTGTGGCACCGTGAGACCGCCGAGGGTCAAACCATGAAGCAGGTCTGGTTTTGCGGCATGCACACCGACGTGGGCGGCGGCTATCCGGAGCAGGAACTGTCAGACATCGCACTGGAGTGGATGATCCAGATGGCGGAGAAACACGGCCTGAAGATCTATCCCCGGCACAAGGTCAAGGTGGACGGCGACGCCGACGGGACGATGCACGACTCCCGGAGCAGCCCACTCACCCGGCTTTACAGGCGAAAGGTCAGGTCCTGGCGTACAAAGACCCACGGCAAACCCCGCATCCACGATAGCGTGCAGAAACGGACCCTCAACCGGCACAACGAGAAAGACCCGCCCTACAAGCCCTGGATCCTCGATGGATCTTACGACTATGAAACCGAGCCCTGGGAACGCGCTTGAGCGGGCAACGGGGCGCGAGGATATGAGCGAGGGAACGACCACCATGACGACAACGGATTTTCAGCCGATCGACTCCGCGCTCGTAGCCTGACCCGCGGAGATCGGTCCAGGTGGAATCTTAGGCTTGGGGTATTCGGACATGTACGCCAATCCCTTCTTTTCCGTTCCTTAATCTCGAGTTGGCTTCTCTTCTCTTTGCTCGTTCAGTGAAGCCTGATCATTCCGGCCTCCAATGTTAGCGGAGAGCAACCAACCCGCGATTACTCCATGTACAGCCCATTTTTGGAAAATTTCGGACCTCGAACTCTCGTGGCTGTGCGTCCGCTTATGGCCAAAAGCAGACCAAAACGCCGGTCCCGCCATACGTCCGCTTTGCCCCGGATAGCAGACATTCGGGGAGCGATGTCCGCTTTCGCTGCGATTACGTCCGCTTCACCCCCATCAGAGTCTGCTTGTGATGCGGTGGACGGCTCTCACCAGCGGCATCGCGATGTGCCAAAATGCAGTTGCTATTTATGAACTACTTGAAGGAGAGCCGCCCATGAGTGAAGTTGCGACATAGGAGGAGAGGAATTTGGCAGGGTGAACGTGAGGTAATGCAAAATCGGTCGAACCGAGGGTCGGGAAAAACCCGTTTGGGTCAGGGCGCTTCAAAAGCGCGCGCTTGTGATTGGGACCCGATCCCGCGCATCGCATTAGGGCCAGCGATCATGAGCACCGCATCAACAGGCCGTACACATGGCTGCACCCGACCAATTGCAGAACTTCAAATTAACCCTTGCCAAATGGGAGCCGTCCACACATGACCCAGGGTGTGTGAAAACTATTTTCGAGGCCCGAGCGCGCAACATTGATTCGCGTAACTGCGGTCGCAGGCAATAATGATTCACGCGTCCTCTATTGCCAAATCTATTGTTGCGCCGACGCTTTTCCGACCCGAGTTTTCGCACAGCCTGGACCCATTGCAGTCGTTCGGTCGGCGCGCAAAGCCGCCGCCGGATCGGCCACATGATTAGCCGTGGCTCAACCTTCGGCACGGTTCTGCAACTTTTCATAATGCCGGAGGCCCTTCCCATGGTCGCCGATTTTGTCCACAGGATGGGGCTTGACGTCGGTTCCTTTCGAACCAGATCATCGGTGTCCGCCTTAAGGCGGAAGCACCACCGTCCAACGTTCAAAGGAGGATTAACCCAGCAAAAACATCCGCTCTTTTTCAGTTGTGTGAAGCGCACGGTGGTGCTTTGCAAAACGAACAAACTGACAAAAAAGATGAGGACACGAGATGAGAATCGCACAAATTGCACCGCTGACCGAGAGCGTTCCGCCGAAGTTCTATGGAGGGACGGAACGCGTTGTTTCCTACCTGACGGAAGAACTGGTCCGCCAGGGCCACGATGTGACGTTGTTTGCGAGCGGAGATTCCCAAACTGCCGCCACCCTTGTTGCCTGCACCGAAAAAGCCCTTCGGTTGAATTCCGGCGTGCAGGATCCTTCTCCTCATAATATCGTGATGCTCGAAAAAGTGAGGCGCCAGGCCGGCGACTTCGATGTGCTGCATTTTCACATCGACCACATACATTTCCCCATATTCCGTGATATTGCCGAGCGCATGGTAACCACACTTCACGGACGCCTGGACCTGCCGGATCTGCAGCCACTCTATGAAGAGTTCTGCGACATTCCTCTGGTCTCGATCACACGGCATCAGAGGCTGCCAATGCCGCCGGTCAACTGGGTCGGAATGGTGCATCATGGCCTGCCCGTGCATATCTATCCCTTCTCGGCTTCGCCAAACGGCGGCTATCTGGCTTTTCTTGGGCGCATCTGCCCGGAAAAGAGGGCGGACCGCGCCATTGAAATTGCGCGGCGCGCCGGGATCACGCTCAAGATCGCCGCAAAGGTCGATGCCGTCGACCGGTCTTATTTCGAGGACCACATCCGCCACCTTCTCGGCCATCCTTTGATCGAGTTTGTGGGCGAGATAGGCGAGCAGGAAAAAGCCCGCTTTCTTGGCAACGCCCGGGCGCTGCTGTTCCCCATTGACTGGCCCGAGCCCTTTGGCCTAGTGATGATCGAGGCAATGGCATGCGGGACCCCGGTGATCGCTTACGGATGCGGGTCCGTTCCCGAGGTGATCGACGAGGGGGTCAGCGGCTTCATCGTCGGCGGTATAGACGAGGCTGTCGACGCCGTCCGCAACCTTGATGCGCTTGACCGGTATCGTATCCGCAGGCGTTTCGAGGAGCGGTTCAGTGTGGAACGGATGGCCAAGGACTATCTGGCGATTTATCATTCGATGGCCGAACCCAGGAGGCTGCCGAAACAGGCGGCGTAACGCCGGCCCCGGGCGCGGGAACGTCCCCCCCCCTGGCATGGGCCGGCCGATTCACGGTGTGGCACCCCGGCGCCCGCGGCAAAACCGGCGTGACGCGGTGGGTAAGCCGGGCGTGGCGCATTCATGGCTGAAAGCGGTCCGGGTATGAACGAAAAACCTCCGTCCTCGCCTGGGGCCGGTGCCCTCCAAACAAGCGGTCCATCCTATCAGGTTTACATTCCCGGCGTCCCCACAGTCCAGGAATCGCGGTCGCAAACCCTGAAGCATGGCGACACTTTCGGCGTTTTCAACCAGTATGGAGATATCATTGCGAGTGAAAGACACACGGACGGCTTGTACCACGAGGATACCCGCTTTCTGTCCCGCTTCGAACTGCGCATCAACGGCCGGCGGCCGCTGCTGTTGAGTTCAGCGGTGCAGGACGACAACGGCCTGTTGACCGTCGACCTCACCAATCCCGACATCTTTGACAACGACTGCCTTCGCCTGCCCCGCGATACCATCCACATGTCGCGGGCCAAGTTTCTCTGGCAGGACGAGTGCCATGAGAGAATCGCAGTCCGCAATTTCGACGACAGGCCGCACGTGATCACCTTGATTTTCTTGTTCGGCGGGGACTTTGCCGATCTCTTCGAAGTGCGCGGCCGCAGGCGCGCGAGGCGGGGCAGCCAGTCGATAGAAACCATAGGCCCTGACACCGTCGTCCTCACCTACACGGGCCTCGACTCCGTCATCCGGTGCACGACCATCCATTTTGATCCGGCGCCGGACAGTTTGGATCAAAGGGCGGCCACCTTCGAGCTGAACCTCAAGCCCCAGGATCGGAAATCGTTGTTCGTGGCGGTGAAATGTGGCGAATGCGATGTGGAAAAAACAAAGGGTCGGGATTTTTTCGTCTGTTTGCGCGAGGCGCGCAAATCTTCACGCGACGCCGCCGCCAACGCGGCGACGGTCACGACCTCGAACGAGATCTTCAACGAGGTTCTGTGCCGTTCGATGGCCGACCTCTATATGCTGATGACCGAGACCGAGGAAGGTCCTTACCCCTATGCGGGCATCCCCTGGTTCAGCACGGCGTTTGGGCGCGACGGGATCATCACCGCGATGGAGATGCTGTGGATCGATCCCGGGGTGGCCAAGGGCGTTTTGAGGTTTCTCGCTGCCAACCAAGCCAAGAAACACGATCGGGTCGCCGACGCGGAACCAGGCAAGATTCTGCACGAAACCCGCCGCGGCGAAATGGCGCGTCTTGGCGAGGTGCCGTTTGGCCTCTACTACGGGGGTGTGGATACGACGCCGCTCTTCGTCATGCTGGCCGGGATGTATTGGGAGCGAACCGGCGATCTGGAAACCGTCAGCAAACTGTGGCCCAACCTCGAGGCCGCGCTTACATGGATCGACACCTATGGCGATCCCGACCAAGACGGATTTGTCGAGTACCAGGGGAAAAGCGAAAGCGGGCTTGCCAATCAGGGCTGGAAGGATTCCCACGACTCGATCTTCCATGCCGACGGCCGTTTGGCGGACGGGCCCATCGCTTTGTGCGAGGTTCAAGGGTACGTGTATGCCGCCAAGCGTCACGCGGCGGCAATGGCGCGCGCGTTGGGCTTTGCCGCCGTTGCGGCGACCCTTGAGGAACAGGCCCAGAAGCTCAAGGAACGTTTCGATGAGGCCTTTTGGTGCGGCGATATATCAATGTACGCATTGGCCCTTGACGGCGAAAAAAGGCCGTGTCGGGTGCGCACGTCAAATGCCGGGCAAGTGCTTTTTACGGGCATCGCCAACCCGGAGCGGGCGCGTAGCATGGCCAATATACTGCTCGGGCAGGAGTTCTTTTCCGGATGGGGCATCAGAACGGTTTCGTCGTCGCAGGCCCGATACAACCCCATGTCCTACCACAACGGCTCGGTGTGGCCGCACGACAACGCTCTGATCGCGCTTGGCCTGGCGCGATACGGCCTTATTGACAACATTGAACGAATTTTCACCGGTCTTTTCGACGCTGCGGTGTATATGGATTTGCGCCGTTTGCCGGAACTGTTTTGCGGCTTCAGGCGGCGCAAGGGGAAAGGGCCGACTTATTATCCGGTCGCATGCTCGCCCCAGGCATGGGCCAGCGCGGCGCCGTTCGCACTGATGCAGGCGTGTCTTGGCCTGGAGTTCGACCACGGGGCCGGAGAAATTCGATTCCAGCGTCCCCGGCTTCCAAGGTTCCTCGATGAGGTGCTTATCCGCTCACTGCGCCTCGGCGAGAGCCGTCTGGACATCCTTTTGCGCCGCCACGGTTCGGAAGTCACCGTCGACGTGTTGAAACGCGAAGGGGACGCACGGGTGACCATCACCCTTTGATCCGGCGCGCAAGCGCGGCGCACCGGAAAGATGGGATTTGCAGTTTTAAGGGAGATTGCCGTACACCTCATTTTCGGAAAATTCGGAGTTTTAACCCTCGTCCTTAGGTCCGCTGATGGCTGAGGCTGTTGAAAAACTCCTATGGAGACAATGGGGGCGTAATGATGGAATCAGGAATGCGCTAAGCCTGAATCTTTATTGCTCGGCATGACGGCACCACGAATCATTATTGCGCCGCGCGACATCGAAAATAGTTTTTCAAGAGCCTCGGCCACACGCGGAAGTGCCCGAATGCGCGGATTTGCGGCCGGTGTTGGGGCTAAAGCCGACATCGGCGCCCCGCCGCCGACCCAACGCTCGTTTATGAGCACACACCCTAGCCCCGCGCCCGCAGCCTCTTCTCCAGGTGGGCCAGCAGGCCGCCGTCGGCGACCATGGCCATGAGGTGCGGGGGCAGCGGCTCGCAGGCGAGGGTTTCCCCGGTGGTGCGGTTCTCGACGGTGCCGGCCAGGGGATCGACGGCGAGCGCGTCGCCGGCGCGGATGGCATCGGCGGCCGGGCAGACCAGCGCCGGCAGGCCCAAATTCAGCGCGTTGCGGTAGAAAATGCGGGCAAACGATTTCGCCAGGATCACCCGGATGCCGAGCAGCATCAGGGCCTGGGGCGCCTGTTCCCGGGACGAGCCGATGCCCAGGTTCTCCCCGGCGACGAAGGCGTCCCCGGGCCCGACCGAGGACGCGAACGCCGCATCGACCGTCTCCAGGCAGTGGGGCGCCATGGTCTCCACCGGCGCCATCATGTAGGCGCTGGGGGCGATGACGTCGGTGTCGATGTCGTCGCCGAAGACCCAGGCGCGGGGGCATTCGATTTTCATGGTTCCGGCGCTCATGGCGTGGCGTCCGCCAGGAACTCGCGGGGGTCGGCGATGCGCCCGGCGATCGCCGTGGCGGCGACCGTGTACGGCGAGGCGAGGTACGTCGCCGACGTAACGGCGCCCATGCGGCCCTTGAAGTTGCGCGACGTGGTCGCGATGCCGACCTTGTCTGCGCCGAGGGCCGCGGGGCCGAGACCGATGCAGGCGCCGCAGCCGCTGGGTAATATTCGGGCGCCGGCCTCTTCCAGGGCGGCCATCGTGCCGTCCCCGGCCGCCGCCTCAGCGGTCCTCACCGACGCCGGGGCGACGAACAGGGGCACGGCCGTCTTGCGGCCATGCAGGATAAGCGCCGCCATCCTCAGGTCCTCGAGCTTGGCGCCGGTGCAGGCGCCGATATAGGCCTGGTCGACGGGGGTTCCCGCGTGCGCGTCCACCGGCGCGCTGTTTTCCGGGCTGTGGGGCGCCGCCACCTGGGGCACCAGTTCACCGGCGTCGAAGGCGATGGTCCTCTCATAGGCGGCGTCGGGGTCGCCCCGCCACCCGTCCGTGCCCGGCGCCCCGCCGGCATCGCCCCGCCATTCGTCCGTGCCCGGCGCCACCCCGGCCTCGGCGAGGGCGTCCGCCGTCACCGCGTCGGGGGCGATGATGCCGGCCTTGGCGCCCAGCTCCGCCGCCATGTTGGTGAGCACCATGCGCTCGGACATGGGCATGGCCTCGACCGCCGGGCCGGCGTATTCGACCGCCTTGTAGTTGGCGCCGCTGATGCCGATGCGCCGGCACAGCATGAGCATGATGTCCTTGGCCGCGACCCCGGCCCCGAGCCGGCCTTCGGCGCGCACCAGGACGGTCGGCGGCACGCGCACCCAGATTTCGCCGGTAGCCAGCACGCCCGCCATTTCCGTGGACCCGATGCCGATCATCAAACAGCCGTATGCGCCCCCGGTGGTGGAATGGGAATCGCCGCCGACGACGAACATGCCCGGGCGCAGGTAGCCCCGCTCCGGCAGCACGATGTGGCAGATGCCTTCTTTGTCGTGGAAATTGGCCAGTCCCTGGGCCGCCACCCATTCCCGGGTCGTCTTCTGGATGGCCACGCTGTCCGCGTCCCGTTCGTGGACGAAGTGATCGGTGATGATGACGACCTTGCTCAGGTCCCAGACCTCGGCCCCGATCCGTTCCAGCATGGGCTTGATGCGCCTGGGGCCGCCGGAATCGTGCATCATGGCGAGGTCGACCCGGCAGGTGACGATGTCGCCGGGCCTGACCCGGGCTTCTCCGGCCGCCCGGGCGATGATCTTTTCCGCCAGTGTCATGGTCATGGTGTTGTCATTTCCCGCCCGTGGCGTCCTTCAGATCACTTTTGCGGCGCGCAGGGTCCCGATCCGCGCCGCATCGTAGCCCATGTCGCCGAGGATGGCGTCGGTGTCCGCGCCCAGCCTGGGCGCGGCCCGCGCCGGCGCCTCGTCGCCGGCGCACCGGACCGGCGGCGCGACCATGCGGAAGTCGCCGTAGCCGGGCAGGGTCAGGGTCTGGATGCGACCGTGATCGGTGACGAAGGGATTGTCCAGGGCCTGCTTGATATCGTTGATCGGCGCGGCGGGCACGGCGCCGGCGAACACCTCCAGCCACTCGGCCGTGGTCCGCTCCGCCAACGCTTCGTCCAGCATCTCCTCGATCAGGGGGCGGTGCCGCAGCCGGTCCTTGAATTTTGCGAACCGGGGGTCCTCGGCCCACGCCCCCTGGCCGAGGGCGCGGCACAGGGCCGGCCAGAACTTCTCCTTGTTGCACATCAAATAGATCCAGCCGTCCGCGGTCTTGTAGAGCTGGCACGGGGTCAGCGATGGGTGGGCCGAACGGGGCAGCCTTTCCTGGACCGCGCCCTCGTTCAGGTACCAGGTGGCCGGATAGGCGGTGTTGGCGAGCGCGATGTCGAACAGGCTGACGTCGATATCGCGCCCGGCGCCCGTCGCCCGCGCCCCGGTCAGCCCCGCCAGCACCGCATAGGCCAAGGCGAGGCCGGTCATCTGGTCGACGACGGACAGGCCGAACCGGGCCGGCGGCCCGCCCGGCTCGCCGGTCAGGGAAAAGTAGCCCGCTTCCGCCTGCATCAGGTAATCGAAGCCCGGCCAGTCGGCGCGCGGACCGGTCCGTCCATAGGCGGTGAGGTGGGCGCAGACGATCTTCGGGTTGTGGGCCTTGAGGTGATCGTAGGTGAGGCCGAGCTTCCCCGGCACGTCGCCGCGCAGGTTCGACGCCACCGCGTCGGCCGTCCTCACCAGGTCGTGGAACACCGCCTGGCCCTCGGCGCCGGAGAGGTCCAGGGTCAGGCTCTTTTTGTTGCGGTTGTACGAATGATAGAACTCGGAATCCTCGGGCGTGAAGAAGTACGGCCCCACGTCGCGCGACATGTCGCCGCCGTCGTTGGGGTTCTCGATCTTGATCACCTCGGCCCCCTGGTCGCCCAGGAACATGGTGCCGAACGGCCCGGCCCCGTACTGCTCGACGGCGAGAACGCGCACTCCTTCCAGGGGCAGCATCAGACCGGGTTGCGCTCCACCAGTTGGCGCGCGATGACCATGCGCTGTATCTCGTTGGTGCCCTCGCCGATGGCGAGCAGGGGGGCGTCGCGGTAGTAGCGCTCGATGTTGAATTCCTTGGAATAGCCGTAGGCGCCGTGGATGCGCATGGCCTCCAGGCTGTTGGTGAGCGCCGCCTCGGTGGCGTACAGCTTGGCCATGCCGGCCTCCAGGTCGCAGCGCCGGCCGGTGTCGTAGGCGCGGGCCGCGGACTCCGTCAGAAGCCGCGCCGCCTCGACGCGCGTCGCCATGTCGGCGAGCTTGATCTGGATGGTCTGGTGCTCGCAGATGGGCTTGCCGAAGGTCTTGCGGACCTGGGCATAGGCCAGCGCCTCCTCGAGGCACACCCGGGCGATGCCGACGCCGCGGGCGGCGACGTTGATGCGCCCCAGCTCGAGCCCGCTGAGGATCTGCTGGAGGCCGCGGCCTTCCTTGCCGCCGATCAGGTTGTCCGCCGGCACCCGGCAGTCGTCGAACACCACCTCGCCGGTGTCGACGCCCTTGTAGCCGAGCTTGGCCAGGGGGCTGACACTCATCCCCGCGCCCTTCTCCACCAGGAACAGGCTCATGCCCTTGTGCGGCGGGTCGGTTTTGGGGTCGGTCTTGACCAGCACGGCCAGGATGTCGCCGTGGATGGCGTTGGTGATCCAGGTCTTGGTCCCGTTGATCACGTAGGAGTCGCCTTCGCGCCGGGCCTGGGTGCGGATGGCCTGCAGATCGGTGCCGCAGTCGGGCTCGGTGAGCGCGATGGCGCCGCGCACCTCGCCGCTGGCGAAGCGGGGCAGAAACGTTTCCTTCTGCTTCCCGGTGCCGAAGCGCTGCACGGCGGCGGCCATGATCAGGTGGGAGCCGAATATGCCGGCGACGGACATCCACACCGCCGAGACGCGCTCGACGATCCGCGCATAGGTCACCGCCGTGAGACCCAGGCCGCCGTATTCCGGCGCGATGGTGGCGCCGAACAGGCCCAGGGCCTTCATCTTTTCGACGATGTCGGCGGGGTAGGTGTCGCCGGCCTCCAGGTCGTGGGCATAGGGCTTGACGTCGCGCTCCAGGAAACGCTCGACGCTGTCCAGGATCAGGGCCTCGTCGCCGGCCGCCGCGAGGCTTTCGGGAGCCATGGCGCCCCCCTCAGTAATCCGCGGCGTCGTCGACCGCGTGGCCGCGCTTGGGCACCAGGAACGCGCGCTCGTAGGTCATGAACACCGTGCCGTGCGTTCCCTGAAGGTCTCGAAGCAGCAACTGAGCGACATCGACGGGTTTAATACGGCAATCAGGCATAAGCGACATCCTCGTCCGCCGGATCAAGCTCATGGCTCGGAACCAGATCGAGCCAGCCTAGGACGTTCAAATAACGGGTGGTGATGGAGACTTCGTCCATATTCAGCGGCGGGCGGCGCTTTTGTTTCCATCGCATCACTTCATCGACCACCGCGATTTCCTGTGGCTTGGTGTGGGTCCGCTCCGCGAGCGATTTCGCCGCAAAGTGGACCGTGGCCGCAATCTCGGCATCGCGGGTCTGCATGCGTAGGAAGAGATCTGCTACGTGGTCGATGATGGCCGCCCATTGCGCCAATTCGTTCCCGCATAACTGCCGAGCGTCCGTAAAGGTGGAGCCCGGTTTGACCCTGAACATTCGGCCCCACCGCTCTTCTTCGATCAAGCCCTGGTTGACCAAACCAGTGATGACCACCTTGAAGCCAGGAGCATGTGGGCCGTAGCTTCCGCGCTCATAGTTGAACGCGGTTGGGAGGCCGGATGACGTTGCGAAATAGGCGATCTTCTGGAAGGTCGTCCGACCGACCGGCCAGTGATAGGGCTCCTGGGAAATCCGATCGAGGATTTCAATCAGTGCCACCCAAGCCGGCCTGACCCGCGATCCGCCGAGGGAAGTTGCGCCAACCAGGGACTCGGTCGGTGACTGGGCTAGGAACTCTGGCGATAGTTCCCGCTCCGAGGTCCCATGGGGCGCGAACAACTCGACGGGAATGTCCAGCTCGCTCAGGTGCCGATAAAGCGTGGGGCCTACGACGCGCCATTCAAGCTGCCCTTGGCCGCACCCGAGGGGCGGCATGGCGAGCGACGTGATTCCCCATTCCCGATAATGCTGTTTGAGGTATTCGAGCCCCTCAATGACGTCCTGCACCCTGGAGACCGATCGCCAGTGATCCTTGGTGGGGAAATTCAAGACCCAGGGACCAACAAGGTCCGTGAACAGGTAAGGTCGCCGAAGCTTGACCTTCCCGGCTTTGCACCGTTCCTCGTAGTCTCGGTTCATCTCGGGAAACCGCTTCTTGAACTCCAACGCGATCCCCTTGCCCATGACGCCAACGCAGTTGACTGTGTTGACAAGGGTCTGCGCAGTTGAGTCGAAGAGGTTCCCTACTCGAACAGTGATCATATTGCCCCCGTCAACGAAAGAATAAGCGCCGGTTGATTTCGGCGGGCAGGCCCGGTGCGTCCGAAGCTATTTGATCGCGACTGGCTTCACACGAGACATAGGCGCCCATGATGAAGTCGGTACTCACGGAGTCCGGAACGAGGACTTCGGCGCACTTCATTGAGGCATGCCGCCAATACGCAATCGGGTCGCCTGGATGGGTCCAGTACTCGGAAAACGTCTTAATCTTCATCGATGATCGCCAGTCCTCCAGGGGCAGCAGCGAAGCGTCGATAATCGCTGGCCGCATTCTGATCAGTGATCACAACGTCAGGAAGATCGAGCACCGACGTGGCTATACGCAAAATACAAAGGTTCTGGTGATCTGCTTGACGCTTGTACAACATTGGGTTCCGCGCGCACACATAAAGGTTTGCGTATTCATGCAGCAGTCGTCCACCCGGGATACGGACCTTGGCCCTTAATGCTTGAACTTCCGGTTTTGCGACGGACTGGTGCTCCACATTCTTCGCTCGTCGGTGAGACAGGATTCCATGCGTAAGGATCGATGGGACATTGGTGATCGGGGTGATGTAATGGAGTTCATCAAGGTCCTCCCGGTTCACGTCGGCGCCTCCGCCCATGCAAGCTGGTCGGTCAGCTTGTAGGTCACGGGCGTTGCTCCGAAATCCGGTTCGCGTTGAAAGGGCTTGCGCACGTGACGGGGTTTGCTCGCAAATCCGTTGCTGACCTGAACAATCGCCAGGATAAAGGCGTCGGGCTTGTTGAGCGTCGCCAGTATTTCGTTGCGCGTCCTCGTCACGGCGTCCTCCCGCTCGACGCTGTCCAGGATCAGGGCCTCGTCGCCGGCCGCCGCGAGGCTTTCGGGAGCCATGGCGCCCCCCTCAGTAATCCGCGGCGTCGTCGACCGCGTGGCCGCGCTTGGGCACCAGGAACGCGCGCTCGTAAGTCATGAACACCGTGCCGTCGGCCTTCCTGCCGGTGGTCTTGACGGTGACGATGCCCTGGGTCGGGCGGGACTTGGATTGGCGCACGGCCAGGACCTCGGACTCGGCGTAGATGGTGTCGCCGGCGAAGACCGGCGCGGTGAGGCGGATCTTGTCCCAGCCCAAGTTCGCCACGGCCTTCTGGCTGAGGTCGCTGACGCTCATGCCGGAGACCATGGCGAGCGTCAGCGCGCTGTTGACCAGGGGCCGGCCGAATTCGCTTTTCTCGGCGTAGGCGGCGTCGAAATGCAGGGGATGGGTGTTCATGGTGAGCAGGGTGAACCAGGTGTTGTCGGTCTCGCTGATGGTCCGGCCCGGGCGGTGTTCGTAAACGTCGCCGACGGTGAAATCCTCGAAATAGCGGCCGTAGGATTCCCGGTAGCGGTTGGGCCCCACTTCCTTGCGCTCGACGACCATGGGATTCCCGCTCACGTCTCGCCGGCGGCGACGTGGAGCACGGCGGCGGGGCCGGCGCGGGTCAGGCGGAACAGCGCGCCCACGTCGGAGGCCTGGTCCAGGGCGCTGAGCGCGGCCACCAGCTCGTCGCGCCGGGCATCGTTCAGATAGGGCCCGGCGAGGGTGTCGAACTTGGCCCTGAGCTCGGTCTCGGAGACGAAGTTCTCCGGCTCCCCTTTGGCCACGGCGACGAATTTCTCGAACCGGCCGCGCGACGTTTGCACCCGCGCCACGCCGCTCATGTGGGCGGGGAACGCGGCCTCCGCCCGGTCATCGACCACGGTGGCGATGCGCCCGCACAGCGCCAGGGTTTCCGCGTCGTCCACGTGACGGGCGTAATCGTCCCAACCCAGGCCGCCCTCGCGCAACGCCACGGCGCCGACGAACGGCATGGAGAACTGGCAGTCGACCACGTTCCTGGGGTGGCGCTTGGCGTCCTCGGGGTCGCCGATCACGTCCCAGCCCGTGCGCGACAGGCCGATCTCGACCGACTCGATGTCCTTGGGCTCGATGTCGTTGGCGGCGCGCAGCTCGATCAGCGCGTCCAGGGCGGCGTGGGCGTAGCGGCAGCAGGGATAGGGCTTCACGGCCAGGGCCATGGTCTCCCAGGTCTCGCCCAGCCCTTCCACCGCCTTGTCCATTTGCGGGTCGGGCGCATAGGCGCGCAGGAACCCGGCCTTGCCCTCGATCGCTTCATGCGCGCCGCGGAAGCCTTCGCCGGCGAGGGTCGCCGCGACGAGCCCGTTCATGGCCGCGTATCCCACCTGGAAAAGCTTGGTCCAGGCGCCGTGCACGAGAAACTGCATCGATCCCGCCGCCTGGCTCAGGCAGATGCCGAAGGCGCTCGCCACCTGCTCCGCCGGCAGGCCGAACACCCGCGCCGCCGCCGCCGCCGCGCCGAAGGCGCCGCACGTGGCCGTCGGGTGAAATCCGCGCACGTAGTGGTCCTTCGGTATCAATGCCAGGCTGAGGCGGATCTGCACCTCGAAGCCGGCGACGATGGCGGCGATGACGTCGCGGCCGCCGGCGCCCGTCATCTCCGCCGCGGCGAGCGCCGCCGGCACGATGGGCGCGCTGGAATGGAGGGACGCCCGGGCATGGGTGTCGTCGAAGTCGAGGGAATGGATCAGCGCCCCGTTGAGGAACGCCGCGCCGCAGGGCGCGTAGCCGGCCTCGTCGCCGACGACGCTGGCCTCTCCCCGCGCCAGGCCCAGCTTTTCCACCGCGGCCACCAGACTGGGCGTCGCCGGGGCGTCGTTGCGGGCGCGGATGGCGATGCCGAAGCTGTCCGTCACCAACAGCTTGGCGCGCTCGCGCACCTCGTCCGGCAGGTCCTCGTAGGACGTGGCGGCGACGAATTCGGCAAGCCGGCGGGTGATTCCGCCCATGGCCAGTCCTCCCATGCCCCGGTCGGCGGACAGCATACCACAAACCCCAGCCACGGTCATAAACCCGCCGCCCGCGGCCCGTCGTACCAAGGATCACAAATCGGCCATACGCTGTGCCGTCACGGCGGAAACTGCTTCGCAGGCGCTGCCGCGCGGGCTTTCGCGGGGCCAAAGGCCCCGCACCCCCAGGGTTTTAGGGCCTGCGGCCCTATAAAAAAGCGGGCGTGGGGTGCAACCCCACTCGGCGCAGCCGATATCCGTCGTCGAGTCGCGGATTCACGCGAACACGTCCTACAGGGCCTCGGCGTCGGTTTCCCCGGTGCGGATGCGGATGGCCTGTCCCAGCTCGGCGACGAAGATCTTGCCGTCGCCGATCTTCCCCGTGTGGGCGGACTTCTGGATGGCCTCGACGACGGCCTCCACCATGTCGTCGCCGACCGCGACTTCAACCTTCACCTTGGGCAGGAAGCTGACCTCGTACTCGGCCCCGCGGTAGATTTCCGTCTGCCCCTTCTGGCGGCCGAAGCCCTTGACCTCGGTGACGGTCATCCCCGCCACGCCGAGCGGCGTCAGGGCCTCGCGCACCTCATCGAGCTTGTGCGGCTTGATGATGGCCGTGATCATCTTCATGGCAGCGTTCCTTTTTCAAAACCTGGCCTGCGCCCGGCGGAGCGACGGCCCGGGCCCTTCCCGCCCGTGCCCGGCGCTGCGCCGGCGGCAATGCCTTCGGGACTCAGATTTCGTAACCCCGTTCGCCATGGGTGGTGATGTCCAGGCCCTCGATCTCGTCCTCCTCGCTGACCCGCAGGCCGACCACGGCGCCGACGACCTTGAGGATGACCCAGCTCAGACCCCCGGCCCAGACCACCGTCGCCGCGGCGCCGACGAACTGCACCCAAATAGCCTTGCCGATACCGAAGCCCTCGGCGAAACCCATGCCGCCCAGGGCCGCGGCGGTGAAGACCGCGGTCAGCATGATCCCCAGCACGCCGCCGACGCCGTGCACCGCGAAGACGTCCAGGGAATCGTCGATCTTATAGCGCTGCTTGACCGCCTGCACCGCGGCGAAGCACACCAGTCCGGCGGCGGCGCCGATGACCAGGGCGCCCACCGGCCCGACGAAGCCCGAGGCCGGGGTGATCGTCGCCAGGCCGGCGATGGTCCCGGTGACCATGCCGACCAGGCTGGGCTTTCCGTACTTGATCCATTCGACGGCCATCCAGACCAGCGAGGCCGTGGCCGCCGAGATGTGGGTCGCCACCATGGCCATGCCGGCGCTGCCGTTGGCGGCGAGCGCGCTGCCGGCGTTGAAACCGAACCAGCCCACCCACAGCATGGCGGCGCCGGTCATCACCATGCCCGGGTTGTGGGGCGGCTTGACCTCGGCCGGGAAGCCCTTGCGGCTGCCCAGCATCATCGCCACCACCAACGCGGACGTGCCCGCGGTCGCGTGCACGACGAGGCCGCCGGCGAAATCCATGACGCCGAGTTCGGCCAGCCAGCCGCCGCCCCACACCCAGTGGGCGACCGGCGCGTAGACGAGGACCAGCCACAGGGCGCTGAACAGGCATACGGCCGAGAACTTCATGCGTTCCACGTAGGCGCCGACGATGAGCGCCGGCGTGATGATGGCAAAGGTCATCTGGAACATGAAAAAGACGGACTCGGGAATGTCGCCGCTCAAGGCATCGACGGCGACGCCGATGAGAAACATCTTGCCCAGGCCGCCGATGAACGCGTTGGCTGCGCCGCCGTCGCCGAACGCCAGGCTGTAGACGACGAAGAGCCACAGGACCGAGGCCAGGCAGCAGATGGCGAAACAGTGCATCAGAACCGAGAGCACGTTCTGGGACCGCACCAGGCCGCCATAGAAAAGGGCCAGGCCCGGAACCGTCATGAACAGGACCAGGGCCGTCGACGTCAGCAGCCACGCGGTGTTGCCCTCGCTCAGCGACGGCGCGCCCTGGGCCAGGGCCTCGGACGAAAGTATGAAAAGGCCGAGCCCCGAGATTAAGGGCGCCAGAAACGCCCCCTTGCGGTGAATGTTCAACATGTCGTCCCCCCCTCCGTGCTTCCCTGTAAGATACCCCCCGGATGTTTATTATTGGCCGGCCACGCGTGAAGTCAGGTATCAGGGATCAGGGATCAGGGATCAGCGACGGGGTGCTTTAATTTCTGATACCTGATACCTGATCCCTGACTTCTGACTCCTGACTACGCCGGCGGCTCCCCCGGACCGGCGGTTGTCAGGTCGTGGCGTATTTCTTTTCCTCCTCGTCGTAGGCCGGGAAACCGATGACCTCGCGCGCGTGGGCGAACCCGGCCAGGGCGTCGGGATGCGCACCCTGCTTCAGGACGGCCAGCGCGTCCTCCATCGCCTTGATGCCCCCGAGAAGCAGGGTTATCGGATAGAGGACGATCTTGTAGCCGATCGCGCCCAGGCGTTCCGGCGCCAGCAGCGGCGTGTCGCCCTGCTCGACCATGTTGGCCATTTTCGGCCCCGTCACGCCTTCACAGTAGGCGCGCATCTCGTCCTCGGTGCGCGGCGCTTCCATGAAGGTGATGTCGGCGCCCATCTCGGCGAAGGTCTTGACCCGCCGGAGCGCCTCGTCGAAGCCGTCGGTGGCGTTGGCGTCCGTGCGCGCCATGATCAGGATGTCGGCGCCGGCGTCGCGGGCGTCGACGGCGGCCCGGACGCGCTGGAACGCCTCGTCGCGGCCCACCGTCTGCTTGCCGCGGGTATGCCCGCAGCGCTTGGGCGACACCTGGTCCTCGATCATGATGCAGGCGAAGCCGGCCTGCGCGTAACCGCGGACCGTACGCTGCACGTTGATGGCGTTGCCGTAGCCGGTGTCCCCGTCGCCGATCACCGGAATGGAGACGGCGCCGCAGATGTTGCGCCCCTGATCCACCATCTCGGCGTAGGAAATCAGCCCGGTGTCCGGCATGCCGAGGCGCGCCGCCGCCACGGCGAACCCGCCCATGAAGGTGGCCCCGAACCCGGCGCGCTCGACAAGCTTCGCCGAAAGGGCGTCGAAGCAGCCGGGCGTCACCATCACGTCCGGCTGGGCGAGCAATTGGCGAAGCCGGTCCGCGGGGCTCATCGCCGGCGCTCCGTTTCGATTTCTGAAGGTCCTGTCACCGGCCGTCACCCCTGGCAACCACTTCGGCGCCCTATGAATACCCGATCCTCCCCGTTTGGCAAAGCCGCCGGCGGTCCGGCCCTGCCCGGATATCTCATGGATCGTGCGCACACGGCACCCTCCATCGCTTGGCCCCGCCCGGCCGATGATATACGGTCCCGGTGGTCCCGCGAAAGCGTCCCAACACCGCCCGTGAAGGAGCCCGTGAAGGAACTTGCCCATGCCCATCCAGCGCCACGAGATCGATTTTGCGACCCTGCCCGAGGATGTCCTCGAGCAGTGGCGCGCGCTGCCCCCGGCCGTGGTCTCCGACTGCATGAACCGCACCCAGGTCATGTCCGGCGCCATCAAGCCGGTCGGCGACGGTATGCGGCTGGTCGGCCAGGCGCGGACGGTGACCTGCATGGTCGGCGACAACTCGGCCATCCACACGGCCCTCGCCATGGTGCGGCGGGGCGAGGTGCTGGTGGTCGATGCCGGCGGCTACGAGGACACCGCCATCTGGGGCGGGATCATGACCCGGGCCGCCCTGCAACGCGGCATCGCCGGGCTGGTCGTCGACGGGGCGGTGCGCGACGTGGCCGAGATCCGCGAGTTCGGGTTCCCCTGCTTCGCCCGGGCCGTGGTTCCGGCCGGGCCGCACAAGGGTTTCGGCGGCATCATCGACGGCCCCATTTCCTGCGCCGGCTGCCCGGTCCGCCCCGGCGACCTGGTGCTCGGCGACGACGATGGTGTCTGCGTGGTGCCCCTGGAGCGGGCCGAGGCGATCCTCGCCGCGTCCCTGGACAAGATCGCCCAGGAGGAAAAGACCAACGCCAACACCGCCTCCGGCGGCCTGCCGATCGACACCATGGGCCTGGCGGAGCCGGAGATCCTCGGCGGTTAGCCCGCCGAAGAAGGGGGGGCCGCTAAGCCTGGGGAAGGGCGGCGTCAGCGGCCGTCCCCGCCGTCGTTCTTCCGCCGCTCCCTTGCCTCGACGACCTTGACGGCGGCCCACACGGCCGCCACGACGGCGAATGCAAGGACGCCGATTTTCAAATAGGCAAGGGCCTGTCCGGCGATAAAGCTCATGGCGAAAGTGAACCGTCGAATAGGGGAAAAAGCACGCTCATCAGGAGCACACTAGCATGGAGGGCCGGGGTCACGGT
>JADFHR010000016.1 GCA_022567015.1 Pseudomonadota bacterium | reverse complement strand
TACCGCGACGAAAACGTGCCCGAGCGGGTGCGGAAACTCACCAACGGCGACGGCGTGCCGGTGGTTTACGATGGCGTCGGCAAGGCCACCTTCAACGATTCGCTCGACTGCCTACGGCCCTTCGGCCTCATGGTCAGTTTCGGCAACGCGTCGGGGCCGATAGACCCTTTCAATCCCGCCGCCCTGGGGCCGAAGGGATCGCTCTACCTCACCCGCACCACGCTGGCCACCCATACGGCGACCCGGGAGCTTATGATGGACGGCGCCAACGCGCTCTTCGACGTGGTGACGAAAGGGCACGTCAAGATTGCCATCAACCAGACCTATCCCTTGCACGAGACGGCCCAGGCCCACCGCGACCTGGAGGCGCGCAAGACGACGGGATCGACCGTTCTGGTTCCTTAATCGGGAACGGGGACGCCGGAGGACTGTCGTGCGCCGCGCCGATTGCGCGGCGGCCCACCGCCGTGGAAATCGCAGGTCGAAACGATCCGGCGGTTTTGAGGTTCGGTATCAGGTGTTCATGGTGTCGAAGAATTCGGCGTTCGTCTTCGATACCTTCAGCTTGTCGAGCAGGAACTCCATGGCGTCGACGACGCCCATGGGAGTGAGAATACGGCGCAGCACCCACATCTTCGACAGGGTGTTCTTGTCGACCAGAAGCTCCTCCTTGCGGGTGCCCGACTTGGTGATGTCGATGGACGGCCACGTGCGTTTGTCGGTCAGCTTGCGGTCGAGAATGATCTCCGAATTGCCGGTGCCCTTGAACTCCTCGAAAATGACCTCGTCCATGCGCGAGCCGGTATCGATCAGCGCCGTGGAGATGATGGTCAGCGATCCGCCTTCCTCGATGTTGCGCGCGGCGCCGAAGAACCGCTTGGGCCGCTGCAGGGCATTGGCGTCGACGCCGCCGGTGAGCACCTTGCCCGACGAGGGCACGACCGTGTTGTAGGCGCGCGCCAGGCGGGTGATGGAATCGAGCAGGATGACGACGTCGCGCTTGTGTTCCACCAGGCGCTTGGCCTTGGAGATGACCATTTCCGCCACCTGCACGTGGCGCGACGCCGGTTCGTCGAAGGTGGAGCTCACCACCTCTCCCTTGACCGAGCGCGCCATGTCGGTGACCTCTTCGGGCCGCTCGTCGATGAGCAGCACGATCAGGTAGCATTCCGGGTGGTTGGCGGCCACCGAGTGGGCGATGTTCTGCAGCATCACCGTCTTGCCGGTGCGCGGCGGGGCGACGATCAGCGCCCGCTGGCCCTTGCCGATGGGGGCGATGAGGTCGATGACCCTTGCCGTGGGGTCATGGATCTCCGATCCCACCACTTCCATCACCAGCCGATCGTCCGGATAGAGCGGCGTCAGGTTGTCGAAGTTGATGCGGTGGCGGACATGGCCGGGTTCCTCGAAATTGATGTCCGTCACCTTGAGCAGGGCGAAATACCGCTCCCCGTCCTTGGGCGCGCGGATTTCCCCTTCCACCGTGTCCCCGGTGCGCAGGCCGAAACGCCTGACCTGGCTTGGCGAGACGTAGATGTCGTCCGGTCCCGGCAGATAATTGGCCTCCGGCGAGCGCAGGAAACCGAAGCCGTCCTGCAGCACCTCCAGCACCCCGTCCCCGAAGATGGCCGTGTTGTTCTCGGCCAGATGCTTGAGGATGGCGAACATCATGTCCTGCTTGCGCAGGGAGCTGGCGTTTTCGATCTCCAGGTCCTCGGCAAAGGAAAGGAGGTCGCCGGGAGCCTTGGTCTTGAGTTCCTTGAGATTCATTTTCGTCCTTCGTGTCTCGCCGCACGGGAGGGGAAACGCCGAGGCGCCAATACGGTCTTCACCGTACTGTCATCATTGACGAAACCGGACACCTAGGTCCTATTCACTGGTCAGGAATTTCGGAAAGCAGAAACTGAAGTATTCGCCTGAATCGCTAGAGATCACAGAATTAACCAAACCCGGCCGGCAAGTCAAATGAAGATTCAAGCCGGTGCCGCAATCAGACGTATAGGGTGCCCGCGGCGGCCGCTCAGAACGGCTTGACCACGGCGAAAACGACAATGCCGATCATCAGGACCGTCGGCACCTCGTTGGCCACCCGATAGAACATTTGCGAACGGCCGTTGCGGTCCGCGGCGAATTCCCGCCGCCATCGGGCCATCAGCCCATGCATGGCGAAAAGCCCGAGGACGCACACCAGCTTGGCGTGAAGCCACCCCGAGGTCCAGGCCGCGCCGCCCAAATTAACGATCAGCAGGCCCCCGGTCACCAGGGAGATCGCCAGTGCGGGATTCATGATGGCGCGCAGGAGCCGCCTTTCCATCACCTTGAAGGTCTCCGATTGCGCCGACCCGGGCGCCGCCGCCGCGTGGTAAATGAACAGGCGCGGCAGGTACAGAAGCCCCGCCATCCAGGCGATGACACCGATAATGTGCACGGCCTTGATCCACAGATATGCCGTTGCCGAAAGGTCCACCACGTCTCCCTTCTCCCGCTATCCGTTGGGACAGCGCCCGAACTCGGCCGGACACAGGCGGCCGCCGGTGCCGGAGCATAGCCCGGTCTTCTGTTCCCGCGCCGCCTCGACGACGGCGGCCAGTCCGCCGACGAATGCGTCCGCGGTCCCCACCGCCGGCACCCGCACATAGGCGGGCACGCCCAGCTTTTCCGCCATGGCGCGGTATTCGATGTCGAGCTCGACCAGGGTTTCCGAGTGTTCCGAAACGAACGCCACCGGGTTGACCACCACCGGCACCCGGTCCCGGGCGGCCCGCGCCAGTTCCTCGTCCAGTGCCGGTCCGGTCCAGGCCAGGGGCCCGACCTTGCTCTGGTAGCAGACGGCCCAGTCCAGCCCGGGCTTGTCGATGGCCGCCACCACCGCCTGTGCCGTCTGGTTTACCTGCCACACATACGGGTCGCCGCGCGCGACAATCCGTTGGGGAAGCCCGTGGGCGGAAAACAGGACCCGCGGCGTGCCCGAGGACGCCGCCCGGTCGACGGCGGCGCGCACCAGGGCCGCCTGGGCGGCGATCAGACCGGGCTGCTCCGGGTAGCAGCACACGGCCACGGTCGGCGCCCCGATGCCGGCTGCTGCTGCGGCCCGCCGCCAGTCGTCCAACGACGACCCACCGGTGGTCGTTGAATACTGGGGATAAAGGGGCAGGAGGACGATTTCGTCGGGATCGAAGGCCCGCACCGCCGCCGCCACCTCGTCGCTCATCGGGTGCCAGTACCGCATGGCGACGAAAACCTTCGCTTCCCCCGCCGTCCCCAGCAACCGCTCCAGGGCCGCGGCCTGCTCTCCGGTGATTTCGAGAAGCGGGGATTTGCCCCCGATATGGGCGTATATCGCCCGCGCCACGGGCGCCCGCCGGCTCGATATCCACCGGGCCAGCAGCCAGCGTATCGGCCGCGGCGCGCCGATGATGGCCGGATCGTTGAAAAGATTGAACAGAAAAGGCTTCACCGACTGCGGCCGGTCCGGTCCGCCCAGGTTGAACAAAACCACGGCCAGTTTTGACATTGCCGGCGGTACCTTGCGTCCGTGGACCGATCGACGGCGCTAACGCCCGGACCAGCCGCGCACCAGCTCGGCCAGCCGCGCCACGTGCCCGGGCGGCGTCCCGGGCAGGATACCGTGACCCAGGTTGAAAATGAACGGCCCGCCCGCCAACGTCTCGAGGATGCGGGTGGTCTCCCGCTCCAGCGCCTGCCCGCCCGCCACCAGCACCTGGTTATCCAGGTTTCCCTGAACCGTACAAATACCTTGCAGGGCGTCCCTGGCCCACTGTACGGGCACGGTGCCGTCCACGCTGACACCGTCGACCCCCGTCTGCTCCACGTAGTCCTTGTACAGCACGCCGGCGCCACGCGGGAAGCCGATCACCGGCACGCCCGGGCATGCCGCCCGGAACCGCCCGACGATTTCCACCGTCGGCGCGATCACCCATTCGCGAAACTGGGATTCACTTAGAACACCGGCCCAGCTGTCGAATATCTGGACCACTTCCACACCGTTCTTCACCTGCTCGATCAGGTAGGTGGTGGTGGCATCGACGAGCATGTCGATCAGCCGCTGAAACCCCACCGGCGCATTGTACGCCCACGTCCGCGCCCGCCCGCAATCGGTGCCGCCGTGCCCTTCCACCATGTAGACCGCCAGCGTCCAGGGTGCGCCGGCGAACCCGATCAGCGCCGCTTCGCCGGAAATTTCCTCGCTCAGCCGCCGAATCGTCTCAAAGACCGGCGCCAGGTGTCCGCACAACCGATCAAGACCGAGCCGGTTCAAATCCCTGACCGACCGCACCGGCTCGAGGACCGGTCCCTTCCCCTCGGTGAACCGCACCGCCTGTCCCAGGGCATCCGGCACGACAAGGATGTCGCTGAACAGAATAACCCCATCCATCCCATAGCGGCGCCATGGCTGCAGGGATGCTTCCACCGCCAGATCCGGTGTGTAACAGAACCGAAGGAAGTCTTCGGCCCGTTCGCGTAGCCGCCGGTATTCCGGCAAATACCGTCCTGCCTGACGCATCAGCCAGAACGGCGGGCATGCGGAAACCTCTCCATGCAAAGCCCGGAGCAACGGCTTGGTGGGCGCCTTGTCGTGCGCCTTGGGGGGTTGTTTCGCGGTTATGTCCAGACCCTATACAAACAATGTTTTTTAAAGAAAGAAGGTAGTAGTTGTTGTAGAGTCGTGAAAGCCGGGGATAGGTGATTTTCCACAGGAATACCAGACATGGGAGGGGTGTCGTCTGTTTTCAGGGCAAGGGCTGTGAATATCTCGATGGTGTTGGTCCATGGAAGCACAATATCCACGATCCCGTGGCATTCCTTGAATTATGGGAACAGGGGAAATAAATCGCTTTCGATACGAAATTCAACCAGGGTTTTCCTGGCCGGTGGGTATTCTTTTCGGTCGGTATCATACTGTAGACGGATTTTGGATAAACACGGGCCGGAAAGGGGCAAGGGTTTGTGTGTACAGGATATCCCCACGTTGTCCGCAACCGGTAGGAACATAGCCGGGCCATGAAGACGCTGCATCTCCACCTGGTCTCGGATTCGACGGGTGAGACGGTAAGCCTGGTCGGGCGCGCCAGTCTGGTCCAGTTCGACGACATCGAGGCAACCGAGCACGTGTGGAGAATGATTCGTAACAAGACCCAGGTCAAAGAGGTTCTCACCGGCATCGAAAAAAATCCGGGGTTCGTCCTCTATACCGTGGTCGACGACGACCTCCGCCAGATACTCGAAAAGGGCTGCCGGCGGTTGCGGGTACCGTGCATTCCCATCCTCGATCCGGTCGTGGGGGCGATCGGTGCGCATCTTGGGGTGGAGGTCCACCCCCAGGCCGGGCGCCAACACGTGATGGATGCCGAATATTTCAGCCGCATCGAGGCCCTGAACTTCGTCTTGAGCCATGACGACGGTCAGTCCGCGTGGGATCTGAATCAGGCCGATGTGGTGTTGCTGGGCGTCTCGCGCACGTCGAAGACGCCCACGTGCATCTACCTTGCCAACCGTGGGATCAAGGCGGCGAACGTTCCCATCGTGCCCGGCTGTCCATTGCCGGGCGAGGTCATGGACACCACCAATCCGCTGGTTGTCGGGCTGACCAAGGATCCACGCCAGCTGGTCCAGATCCGGCGCAACCGCCTGCGCATGCTGCAAAGGGACGAGGAAACGGATTACATCGACATCGATACGGTGTCCGAGGAGGTCAACGGCGCCCGCCGGCTGTTCAACAAGCACAACTGGCCGGTGATCGACGTCACGCGCCGGTCGATCGAGGAAACGGCGGCCACCATCCTTCAACTCTACAATCGCCGCAAGGAGCAGAATCCCTGACGCAACCCCCGCGACTGGTGTTGGCTTCGGCCAGCAGCGCGCGTGCGCAGGTTCTCGACGGTGCGGGGATTCCCTACCTGCGGGACCC
Source organism: Pseudomonadota bacterium (assembly GCA_022567015.1). Taxonomy (GTDB): domain Bacteria; phylum Pseudomonadota; class Alphaproteobacteria; order Rhodospirillales; family 2-02-FULL-58-16; genus JACZQZ01. Next base: position 13,308 of record JADFHR010000016.1, on the reverse strand, counting down.
CGCGTCCATCGATGAAGGCGTGATCAAGACGGCGTTTCGGGCGAAGGGCGCCACGGCGGCGGCGGTGGCCGAGGCGCTGGCCCGGGCCAAGGCCGAGGCGGTTTCCAAACGGCACCACGGCGCCCTGGTCGTCGGGGCCGACCAGATTCTCGAGTGCGGGGACACATGGCTCGACAAGCCCGCCGACGGGGAGCGGGCGGCATCGCACCTGAGGATGCTTCGCGGCCGCACCCACAGCCTGGTCAGCGCCGTGTGCGTGGTGCGGGACGGGGAGCGCGCCTGGCGCCATGTGGAAACGGCGCGGCTGACCATGTGGGCCTTCGACGACGCGTTCATCGAGCGCTACCTGGAGCGCGCCGGGGAGGCGGCCCTGGAGTCCCTGGGGGCCTACAGGCTGGAGGGCCTGGGCATCCAGCTGTTCTCCGATATCCAGGGCGATTTCTTCGCCATCCTCGGGCTGCCGTTGCTTCCCCTGCTCGCGTTCCTGCGCCGCAACGGATGGGGGGAAGTGTGAAGTGCCGCCCCGGTTCGTGGCGCAATGGTCCCCGCCACTGTAGTATGGCGGCGTTCCCGGTCACGGTCCGGGAGGTGCGTGCGAGGCGGCGGTGAACACCACCCTGAGCGGAAAAGCGAAGCTGGCCGGGGTAATGGGTTGGCCCATCGGCCATTCGCTTTCGCCACGCCTGCATGGGTACTGGTTGCGCCAATACGCCGTCGACGGCGCCTATGTGCCCCTTGCCGTGCGGCGGGAGGACTTCGCCGGGGCGGTGCGGATGCTGCCGCGCCTCGGCTTTGCCGGCGCCAACGTCACCGTGCCCCACAAGGAGGCGGCCCTGGCCGCCGTCGACGAGGCCGCCGGGGAAGCACGGCGTATCGGCGCCGTGAACACCATCGTGGTGCGCGCCGACGGCAGCCTCATGGGGTGGAACAGCGATGGCTTCGGGTTCATGGAGAACCTGAAGGCCGGCCTGGCGGAATGGAACCCCGGGCTGGGGCCGGCGGTGGTGCTTGGCGCCGGCGGCGCCGCGCGGGCGGTGTGCGCCGCCCTCGTCGACGGCGGCGTACCCGAGCTGCGCCTGGTCAACCGCACGGCATCGCGGGCCGAGGCCCTGGCCGCCGACATCGGGGGGCCGATCGAGGTCGTTTCGTGGGCGGAACGGGAATCCGCCCTCGACGGCGCCCGGCTGCTGACCAATACGACGACCCTGGGGATGGCCGGGAGCCCGCCCCTGGATTTGGCGCTCGAGCGCCTGCCGCCGGAGGCGGCCGTGACCGACATCGTCTATGCGCCCCTTAGGACGCCTCTTCTTGTGGCCGCCGCGGCGCGCGGCAACCCGACGGTGGACGGCCTCGGCATGTTGCTTCACCAGGCCCGTCCGGGCTTCGCCGCCTGGTTCGGCGTGGAGCCCGAGGTGACGGACGAGATGCGTACGTTCGTCCTGGCCGGGATGGAGGACCAGGATTAACCGATGGTCATTCTGGGTCTGACCGGGTCCATCGGCATGGGCAAGACCGTCGCCGCCGGAATGTTCCGGCGCCTGGGAATACCGGTGCACGACGCCGACCGGGCCGTCCATGGGCTGCTGGCGAAGGATGGCGCGGCGGTGGCGGCGGTGGCGGCGGCGTTTCCCGGCGCGGTGCGGGACGGGCGCGTCGACCGCGCCGCCCTGGCCGGGAAGGTGTTCGGCGACGACGAGGCCCTTTCGCGCCTCGAAGCCATTATCCATCCCCTGGTACGCCAGTGCGAGCGGGGCTTCCTGCGCACCGCCGCGGCGCAGGGACGGCGCCTTGTGGTTCTCGCCGTGCCGCTGCTGTTCGAGACCGCAGGCGAGAGACGCTGCGACGGGGTGGTGGTGGTCTCCGCCGCGCGGCTCATTCAGGAGGCGAGGGTCCTCAGGCGTCCCGGCATGACCCGCGAGCGGCTCGAATTCGTCCTCTCGCGCCAGATGTGCGACGCCGAGAAACGCCGGCGCGCCGGGTTCGTGGTCGCCACCGGGCTCGGGCGCGGGTTCAGCTTGCGCGCCATCGGGAAGATCGTCAAAGTGGCGCGGCGGTGGCGCGGCGCCAAATGGCCGCCACGGGGCTTCCAGCCCCGGGCCCGTCCGCCCGGGTGGAACCGCGGCCGCCGGCGGTCCTGAGCCGCCGGGTCCCGCCCAGATAAGGAGCGTGCGGTTGCGCGAAGTCGTCCTCGACACGGAAACCACGGGATTCAATCCCGGCGCCGGCCACCGGATCGTCGAGATCGGGTGCGTCGAACTGGTCAATCACGTGGCCACCGGGCGGACCTTTCAGCGCTACGTGAACCCGGAGAGGGACATGCCGGAGGAAGCCTTCGGTGTGCATGGGCTGTCGGCGGAATTCCTGGCCGGACATCCGGTGTTTGCCGGCGTGATCGATGATTTGCTGGAATTCCTCGGGGATTCGCCGCTGGTCATGCACAACGCCGGTTTCGACCTGGCGTTCCTCAACGCCGAGCTGGCGGCCCTGGACCGGCCGCCCCTTCCCCCGGAGCGGGCCATCGACACCGTGCAACTGGCGCGGCGGAAGTTCCCGGGCGCCCAGGCCAGCCTTGATGCGTTGTGCCGCCGTTTCCAGATCGATCTCAGCGACCGCAGCCTGCACGGGGCCCTCAAGGACGCGCGGTTGCTGGCCGATGTCTACCTGGAGCTGATCGGCGGCCGCCAGCCCGGTCTGGTTCTGGCCGCCGCCGGCAAAGGGACCGCCGGCACCGCCGAGCGGCCGCAACGCGCCCCCCGGCCGCACGCGCCGACGGCGGACGAGGCCGCGGCCCATACCCGGTTCCTGGCGGATCTGGATACGCCCGTCTGGCACGCCTGAGAGCGGACGGCGGGGCCGTCAACTGGCCGGGGACGGGCCTCCGCCACCGGTCTCGGGCGTGCCACCTTCCGCCGGGGGTGCGCCGCCGCCGGCCTTTCCGGCCATCTCTATCTGCTTTTGGTACATGGCGACGAAATCCACCGGCCCCAGCAGGACCGGCGGGAAGCCGCCCTCGCGCGAGATTTCCGCCAGGATACTTCGGGCAAAGGGGAACAGCAGGCGCGGACATTCGACAAGGAGGACGGCCTGCAGGTGTTCGCGCGGGACCCTGATGTTGAAATTCCCCGCATAGACGAGCTCCATGATAAAGGCCACCTTCTGTTCCACCTTGCATTCGGCCCTCATGTTCAGGATCACCTCGTAGGCGGTGTCCTTGAGGGGGATCGCCTGTACGTCGATGTTGATGGTAATGTCGGGCCTGGTGGTCTGCATGCGCTGGAAGACCTCCGGGGCGGCCGGGGCCTCGAAGGACAGATCCTTGATGTACTGGGCGTTGACGACAAGGGGCTGGTCCTCGGGTTTTGGCGCGCGGATGGGCTGAGTGGCGCCGGCGGGCTGGGCCGGGCGAACGGGTTGGGCGCCGGATTCGGGTGGCTTCGCGGATCCGGGCGCATCGGCGGTCTCGGGCGCACTTCGGGCCGCGGTTGCGACGGCCGCGGACTCGGTGGCGGGGGCGGCCGTGGCCCCGGCCTTGGTCTTTTGTTTCTTTGGTGTGCGGGTCATCATCCGGTTCCCTTTGGTGGGGCGGTCTGTGGCTACCATGGATCGGACGGTCGGACAACCGTGTCGGGCGCGGCCGGCGTTATCTCAACGCGGCCCAATGGTCGGCGGCGGTTGGTCGGTGTCGTTGCCGTTGTTCGCGGCGGCGTTTTGCGGCGGAACCTCGTGATATTCGCCGTCGATGACGGTATTGCCGCCGCCGGAGGCGAACGGTCCCGGTTTGTCGGTCCACGCGTCGAGCCGTCCCGATGCCACCAGGTACCGGCCAAAGGCCTGGCGCAGAGCCACCCGCACGGCCGGCACGAACAGCAAGAGTCCGGCCGCGTCGGTAACGAACCCGGGAGTGAGCAGCAGGGCGCCGGCCACCAGCAGGCACAGGCCGTCGAAAACCTCGGCCATGGGAAACCGGTTCGCCTCCAAACTTTCGTGCACCCGTTGCAGGGTCGCCAGGCCCTGTTGGCGCAGCAGCGCCGTGCCCGCCATGGCGGTGAGGATGATGGTGGCCAGGGTGGGCCAAAGCCCGAGGCGCCCCCCGACCTCGATGAAGACGGCGATCTCGATGATCGGCACCCCGATCATCGCCAAAAGAAGTACAAGACCCATCCTTGCTTGCCGTCCAATAACCGCCTATTTAAAGCTGGTGGCGGCGGTGTTCCGGTATCCACGGGTTAGTCGACTGGACCACGGCGCACCGAGCCGTTAACCTGTGTCAAGGTGTTTAACTCAGGGGCACCCGGTGGTCCAGCCGTGTTGGTTCCCCGGGTCATGAGCCATGAGCGACGGCCTCCCGTTCTTCGACATCATTCTGTTCGCGATGATCGCGGCGTTCCTTGTGCTGCGCCTGCGGAGCGTGCTGGGCCGCCGTGACGGCCACAAGGGCGGACGTCGCAATCCCTTCGCCCGTTCGCTCCCCGAGGAACAGGCGGACGAAAAGGTCGTGCATCTTCCCAGCGCCCGCGATGCCGAGGCCGATACGGAAGCCGATACGGAAGCCGATACGGAAGCCGATATGGAGGCCGAGGCGGTGGGAGACGACGCCGAAGGCGACCTTGCCGCGGGGTTCAGGGAAATCAAGGCGGCCGATCGCGGGTTCGAGCCGGCCGAGATCCTGTCGGGCGCCCGTATCGCGTTCGAGCTGGTTCTCAGTGCCTACGCATCGGGGGACACCAATGCCCTGAAGCCCCTGCTCAGCGCCGAGGTGCTGGACAACTTCGCCCAGCCCATCAGGGAGCGCGAAGCGGCCGGGGAAACCATGGAGCACACCCTGATCGGCGTAAAAAGCGCCGACATCGTAGAGGCATTCCTGGATGGCGGCATGGCCCATGTCACGGTCAAGTTCGTCACCGATCAGGCCAACGTAACCCGCGACGCAAAGGGCGAAGTGGTTGACGGCGATCCCAGTGCCGTCACCGAAGTCACCGATTTCTGGACCTTTGCCCGGGATACCGGGTCCCGTGATCCCAACTGGACGCTGGTCGCCACCCGCAGTCTTGACTGACTCCCGCCTCGACACCCGGACACGTCGTCCCCGGATATCGAGCATCAAGCCGTCCCTGCGGCTGTTTGCGGCGGCGCTGGTGGCGGGTCTTGCCGCGTGTACGCCGGCGGAGCCGCCACCGCCGCCGGCGGCCAAGCTGACCCTCACGCGCACGTCGTTCGACCGGCTTCCCGGCTGGCGCGAGGACACCCACAGCGCCGTCCTTCCGGCGCTCGGCCGTTCCTGTGCCCTTCTGCGGGACCTGCCCGCCGAACGGCCCCTCGGAGCCGGCGGCACCGGGGGCACCGTCGGCCACTGGCGCGCCATCTGCGCCGCCCTGGCCCGGGTCGCCGGGGGCGACGACGCGGCGGCCCGCCGTTTCTTCGAGGCCTGGTTCGTTCCTTATCTGGCCGCCGACAACGGCGACGCCGAAGGCCTGTTCACCGGGTACTATGAGGCGCAGTTGCGGGGTGCATGGCGCCCCGGCGGGCGCTACCGCGTGCCCATCTACACCCGCCCCCCCGACCTCATCACCGCCGACCTGGGACGGTTCCGCCCGCAATGGCGGGGACAAAGCGTTGCCGGGCGCGTGATTGACGGCCGGCTGGTTCCCTTTCAGACCCGGGCCGAGATCGAGGGCGGCGCCCTGGCCGGGCGCGGCCTGGAGCTCCTCTGGGTGGACAGTCCGGTGGACGCCTTTTTCCTGCACGTACAGGGGTCCGGGCGGGTCGTCATGGCGGACGGACAGGTCGTGCGCCTGGGATACGCCGGGCGCAACGGACACGCCTACGTGGCCATCGGGCGCGACCTGGTCGCCCAGGGTGCGATCCCGGCGGAGGCGCTGACCATGCAAACCATCCGCGCCTGGCTGCAAGCGAATCCGGGCGCGGGGGCGGACCTCATGGCGCGCAATCCCTCGTACATTTTCTTCCGCGCCGTGGACGGCGACGGCCCCATCGGCGCCCAGGGCGCGGTGCTCACGCCGGGGCGCAGCCTTGCCGTGGACCGCCGCTTCGTGCCGTTGAGCGTGCCGGTATGGCTGGACACCACCGACCCGCTGGACCCCGCCGCGCCGCTGCGCCGCCTGGTCATCGCCCAGGACACCGGAAGCGCCATCGAGGGCCCGGTGCGGGGAGACCTGTTCTGGGGACATGGCGCCGCCGCCGCCGCGCGGGCCGGCCGGATGAAGGAGAGGGGCCGCTATTACCTGCTGTTGCCGAAGGCCGCCAGTCCGGAAATTTCATGAAGGGAACGGGGCACCTTGCCCCTTCGTGGAAAGCGGCGCGGTCCGTCGAATGGCAGCCGCCGGCGTTCCGTTGTGCGGATCGTCGGATCGGGCCTCCCCTTTCGACAGGCTCAGGGTGAGGCCCCCATGCTGAGCCCGTCGACGGTGGAGGGATGCGCACCGCGTACCCGGCATTTGCGCAAGCGCGCACCAACCGCGGTCCCTTGCCTTGGGTCGCCGAAACCCCCATTCTCCGGCCATGTCTTCGCCGCCCCCCAACGTCGGCCTTTTCGTTACCTGTCTGGTCGATCTGATGCGGCCGGTCGTGGGGTTCGCCGCGGTCAAGCTGCTCGAGGATGCCGGCTGCGTGGTCTCCGTTCCGGCGGCGCAGACATGCTGCGGGCAGCCGGCCTACAACGCGGGCGACCAGACGGACGCCCGCGCCATCGCGCGCCAGGTGATCGCCGCCTTCGAGGGCTTCGATTACGTAGTGGTGCCGTCGGGATCGTGTGCCGGCATGATCCGCGTGCACTTCCCCGGGCTTTTCGCCGGCGACGCCCCCATGGCCGGGCGGGCGAGGGCCCTCGGCGAACGCACCTTTGAACTCACCCAGTTTCTCAGGGACGTATTGCAGGTCCCCGACGTCGAAGCCGAATACATAGGTACCGCCACGTACCACGACGGCTGCGCGGGCCTGCGCGAAATGGGCGTCAAGGAGCAGCCGCGCGCGCTTCTCGCCGCGGTGCGGGGCCTGGAGCTGAAAGAGGGCGGGGAAGCGGAAATCTGTTGCGGCTTCGGCGGCCTGTTCTGCGTCAAGTACCCGGACATTTCCGGGCGCATCGTCGACGGCAAGGTGGACGACGTCCTCGCCACCGGCGCCGACACCCTGCTCGGCGGGGACCTCGGCTGCCTTCTCAACGTGGCCGGGCGCCTGAAGCGGCGGGGCTCGGACGTGCGCGTCCGCCATGTGGCCGAGGTGCTGGCCGGGATGACGGACGGGCCGCCCATCGGCGACCCGTAAAGGATACCAGGAGGGGAACGGCGGTGGAGGCGACCACCCGGAATTTCGAGCGCAACGCCCGGAAAGCGCTTGCCGACACCAAGCTGCAGGAGGCGCTGGCCCGGCTCAGCCACGGCTTTCCCGCCAAGCGGCGCCAGGCCATCGCCCGCCTGCCCGAGTTCGAGGCCCTGCGGGACGCGGCGCGCGACATCAGGAACGACGTCCTGGAAAACCTTGACTTCTACCTGGAGCGTTTCGAAACCCGGGTCGGGGAACGGGGCGGACAGGTGCACTGGGCCCGCGACGCGGCGGAAGCCCGCTCGCTGGTCCTCAAAATCTGCCAGGACGCCGGCGCCCGCACGGTGACCAAAAGCAAGTCCATGATCGGCGAGGAGATCGCCATCAACGAACACCTGGAGGCAAACGGCATCACGCCGGTGGAGACGGACCTCGGCGAATACATCATCCAGATTCGCCGGGAACCGCCCAGCCACCTCATCGCCCCGGCCATCCACCTGTCCAAAGGCCAGGTCGCGGAGTCCTTCAAGGAAAAGCACGGCCAGTTCCCGAAGGACCGCTCCCTGGAGGAGCCGCGGGCCCTGCTCGACGAGGCGCGCACCGTGTTGCGCGAAAGCTTCCTCGAGGCCGACGTGGGCATGACCGGGGCCAACATGCTGGTCGCCGAGACCGGTACCGTCGTGGTCGTCACCAACGAGGGCAACGCGGACCTCACCATGAGCCTGCCCAGGGTCCACATCGTCATCGCCAGCCTGGAGAAGGTGGTGCCCACCCTGGACGACGCGGCCACCCTGTTGAGGGTGCTGGCCCGCTCCGCCACCGGCCAGGAGATCTCCGTCTACACCACGTTCAGCACGGGTCCGCGCCGCCCCGGCGATCTCGACGGGCCCGAGGCGTTCCACGTGGTGCTGCTCGACAACGGACGCACCACCATGCTCGGCAGCGAGCTCCACGAGATGCTGCGCTGCATCCGCTGCGGCGCCTGCCTGAACGAATGCCCCATCTACCGGGCCGTGGGCGGCCATGCCTACGGCTGGGTGTACTCGGGCCCCATGGGCGCGGTTCTCACCCCGGTCCTGATCGGCATCGAGCACGCCGGCGACCTGCCCAACGCCTCGACCCTGTGCGGCAAATGCGAGGACGTGTGCCCGGTGCGCATCCCCCTGCCGAGGATGCTGCGCCACTGGCGTCAACGGCAGTTCGAGGGAAACCAGTCCTCCGCCGCCAGCCGCTATGGCCTGAAGGCGTGGGCCTTCCTCGCCAGACGGCCCGCGCTCTACCGCCTGGCGGTCGGCCCCGCCGTCGCGGTGCTGGGGATGCTGGGGCGGCGCCGGGGCCGCTTCCGCCGCCTGCCCCTGGCCGGCGGCTGGACGGCGTCGCGCGATCTGCCGGCGCCCGCCGGCAGGACCTTCCTCGCGCTGTGGCGGAAACGCCCGGCGGGACGGCCATGAGCGAGGCGCGGGCACACATCTTCGCGACCATCCGCCGCGCCCTGGGCCGCCAGGCGCCTTCGGCGGAACAGGCGGCGGCCCTGCACCGCCGCCTCGACGCGCCCGAGCCCAACGTCATCCCGGCGCGCGCCCAGATCGATGCGCCGGCGCGCATCGGCCTGTTCATTGCCGAGGCGGAACGGGCGGATGCGACCGTGGCCCGGGTCGCCACGGTCGACGACGTGCCGCGCGCGGTGGCGGACTACCTGGCGGCAAACAACCTGCCGAGCGTGCTCAAGGTGGCGCCCGCCGTGGCGGACATTCCGTGGTCGGAACGAACCGCCTTGAGCGCGGTGGCGGGCGTCGCCGGGGGCGGCGATCCCGTCGGCGTCACCGGGGCCTTCGCCGGTGTCGCCGAGACCGGGACCCTGGTCCTGCTGTCGGGCCCCGACAGCCCGACCACCCTCAACTTCCTGCCCGATACCCACATCGTGGTGCTTGCCGCGGCAAGGATCGTCGGCACCTACGAGGACACCTGGCGCAGCCTGCGCGCCGCCGCCGGGGGTGACGGGCCCCTGCCGCGCACGGTCAACTGGATCACCGGACCGTCGCGCACCGCCGACATCGAACAGACCCTGCTTCTCGGCGCCCACGGCCCGCGCCGCCTGCATATCGTGCTGGTGGATGGCGACGATGGGTAAATCCCGGCATACCGCACCGCCCGAGCGCCAGATCAGCCGCCGTGAAGCGGATCTGCTGCGCCACGTGATGGCGGAAGTGGCGCCGTTGCCCGGCCGCGAGGTGGTGCTGCCCGCGGCCGAGGCCCCGGTCGAGCCGGCTCCGCCGGGGCCGGCGGAGCCGCCGCCGGCCGCCCGGTCCGCGCCACCGGGGCCGCCTCCTGCGCCGCGCCTGCCCGAGATCGGTCCCGGTGACAGGGTGGGCGTGGATAAACGCACGGCCAAGCGGCTCAAGCGGGGCCAGTTGGCCGTGGAGGCCCGCATGGACCTGCACGGCCTGACCCAGGAGGAGGCCCACCGGGCGCTCTCGGCCTTTGTCCAGGGGTCCCAGGCGGCGGGGCGGCGCTGCGTGCTGGTGATCACCGGCAAGGGTCTGCGCCCGGACGGCACGGTCGGGGTGCTGCGCGCCGCCGTGCCCCACTGGCTCAACCAGCCGGATTTGCGCGAACGCATCGTGGCGTTCACCCATGCCACGCCCCGGGACGGCGGCGACGGGGCGCTCTATCTGCTGTTGAAGAGGAAACGGTGAGCCACGGTGCGCCACCGGAAGGGGGGCGGGGGATGTCCTCGTCGGGGGGGGTCCGGTGACCCCGTTCGGCCAGAAAATCCGGGTGTTGCGGGCCCGCCGCGGCATCACGCTGAAGACCATGGCCGGCGATCTCGGCGTCTCGTCGGCCTATCTCTCGGCCCTCGAGCACGGCAACCGGGGCCGCCCCGGCCCCGGCCTGATCATGCAGATCTGCGGCTACTTCGACCTCATCTGGGACGAAGCCGAGGAGCTCAAGCGCCTGGCCGAGCTTTCCCATCCGCGCGTCGTCGTGGACACCGCGGGGCTGAGCCCCAGTGCGACCGAACTCGCCAACCTGCTGGCCCGCAACATCGGTGACCTGGACGAGGACACCATCGACTGGGTTTTGGCGGAAATCCGCGGCCGCATGGTCCCGAAAAAGGGCCCGACCCACTGACGGCCGAAGGTCGGCCGCGCCCAGCCGCCCTACAAAATAAACTTCCTCAGGTCCACGTCCTTGGCCAGCTCGCCGACCTTTTCGCGCACCTGTTCGGCGTCGATGATGATCGATTCCCCGTTGCGCTCGGACGCCGTGAAGCTGATGTCCTCCATCAGTTTCTCCATCACCGTATGGAGGCGCCGGGCGCCGATGTTCTCGACCCCGTGGTTGATCTCGGCGGCCAGGTCGGCGATTTCGGCGATGGCGTCGTCGGTGAGCTCGAGGGTCACCTCCTCCACCGCCATCAGGGCGATGTACTGCTTGATCAGGCTGGCCTCGGGCTCGGTGAGGATGCGCACGAAGTCGTCCCGGGTCAGCGCCTGCAGCTCGACCCGGATGGGCAGCCGTCCCTGCAGCTCGGGCAGCATGTCCGAGGGCTTGCACATGTGGAAGGCGCCCGACGCGATGAACAGGATGTGGTCGGTCTTGATGGTGCCCCGCTTGGTGGCCACCGTGGTTCCCTCGATCAGGGGCAGCAGGTCCCGCTGCACGCCCTCGCGGCTGACGTCGGCGCCGACGCGCTCGGACCGCACGGTGATCTTGTCGATCTCGTCGATAAAGACGATGCCGTTGTTCTCCACCATGTCGATGGCCTGCTTGACCACCTTGTCCTCGTCCAACAGCTTGTCGCCCTCCTCGGCGATCAGCACGTCATGGGACTCGCTCACGGTCATGCGCTTCGGTTTCATTTGCGTGCCGAAGGCCTTGCCCATCATCTCGTTCAGATTGATCATGCCCATCTGGGCGCCGGGCATGCCGGGGATATCGAAGGTGGACAGCCCGCCACCGCCGTGATCGGCCACCTGGATCTCCACCTCCTTGTCGTCGAGTTCCCCGTCGCGCAGCATCTTGCGGAATTTCTCCCGGGTGTCGCGGCTCGCCCCATCGCCGACCAGGGCGTCGAGCACCCGTTCCTCGGCGCTGAGCTCGGCCTTGGCCGTGACCTGGCGGCGCATGCGCTCGCGGCACTGTTGGACGGCCATCTCCAGGAGGTCGCGGATGATCTGCTCCACGTCGCGCCCGACGTAGCCCACTTCGGTGAACTTGGTGGCCTCCACCTTGATGAACGGCGCCTGGGCCAGCTTCGCCAGGCGGCGGCTGATCTCGGTCTTGCCGACGCCGGTGGGGCCGATCATCAGGATGTTCTTGGGCAGGACCTCCTCGCGCAGGTCGTCGTCCAACTGCAGGCGCCGCCAGCGGTTCCTCAGCGCGATGGCGACGGCGCGCTTGGCGTCCTTCTGGCCGATGATGAAGCGGTCCAGCTCGGAGACGATCTCGCGCGGGGTGAAGCTGGTCATAGGGATTCGATGGTGACGGTGTTGTTGGTGTAGACGCAGATGCCGGCGGTGATTTCCATGGCCCTGAGCGCGATGGCCTCGGCGTCCATGTCGTCGCGGTCGAGCAACGCCCGCGCCGCGGCCAGGGCGTAGTTCCCGCCCGAGCCGATGCCGATCAGCCCGTCCTCGGGCTCCAGCACGTCGCCGGTGCCGGTGAGCACCAGGGAGCCGTCCTTGTCGGCCACCGCCATCATCGCCTCGAGCCGGCGCAGGTAGCGGTCCGTGCGCCAGTCCTTGGCCATCTCCACGCAGGCCCGGGTGAGCTGGCCGCGGTATTGCTCGAGCTTGCCCTCCAGGCGCTCGAACAGGGTGAAGGCATCGGCGGTGGCGCCGGCGAACCCGGCGATCACCGATCCGTCGCCCAGCCGGCGCACCTTTTTCGCGTTGGCCTTGACCACCGTTTCGCCCAGGGTCACCTGCCCGTCGCCGGCGATCACCACGGTGTTTCCCTTGCGTACCGAGAGGATGGTGGTGCCGTGCCAGAGGAGCTCGCTGCCGTATGCCATGATGTCCTGCGTGTCCGGAAAAACAGGGGCGCATGCGGCGCCCGCGGCCCGGGACCATACCCGACGATTGCGGTCTATGAATTAGGCTTGAGAAGTCGCGCGGTCAAGGCCGGGCGCCGTATGGGCGACACCGGCGCGCCGTCTTCGGTGCCGTCCGGTCCGTCGGGAAATTGCGGTCCCGCTTCCCCGGACCCGGTTGGCGTTTCGCGCAGCGCGGACTGGCGGTTCGCCTTCGTTCCTGTTACAAGGACCGGCGCATTTCGGGAGAGGACGCACCATGCGCAAGGCCACCGTCGAGCGCAAAACCAAGGAGACGGAGATCACCGCGACCGTCAACCTTGACGGGACCGGCCGCTATGACGTCTCCACGGGCATCGGTTTCCTCGATCACATGCTCGAGCAACTGGCGCGCCACAGTCTCATCGACCTCGAGGTGAAGGCCACCGGGGACCTCGGCATCGATTTCCACCACACCACCGAGGACACCGGGATCGTCATCGGCCAGGCGGTCAAGCAGGCCCTCGGCGAGGCCAAGGGAATCAAACGGTTCGGTTCCGCGTTGATCCCCATGAACGAGACCCTGACCCGGGTGGCGCTCGACGCCGTGGACCGGCCCTACCTGATCTGGCGGGTGATCTTCACCCAGCCCAAGCTCGGCGAGATGGATACCGAGCTGTTCAAGGAGTGGTTCCAGGCCTTTTCCCAGCACGCCGGGCTGACCCTGCACGTGCAGAACCTGTATGGCGAGAACAGCCACCACATCGTCGAGTCCTGTTTCAAGGGCCTGGCCCGGGCGCTGCGCGAGGCGGTGGAGATCGACCCCCGCAGCGCCGACGCGGTGCCGTCCACCAAGGGGGTGCTGGGCGGTTCGCTGTGATCTGTTCTTATACCAAGGGGCGCTGATCATGACTCATAGAGATCGCGTAGGCGGCTCGTCGGGTAGGAGGAAAGTTGCAGGCGATGCGGCGCATCGTCGAAACTTTTCGACGCCCTCCGACGGGCCGCATACGCGA
>JADFHR010000217.1 GCA_022567015.1 Pseudomonadota bacterium | reverse complement strand
AGGGGCCGGAGAACGCGGCCCGAAGGGCGGCGTTGCGAGGCTTCCGGACGTCGTCGCGCGCCGCTTGTGGTGCACGCACCCCAAGGCGCGACGCGCTCCTAGCCGGAAACCTCGCAACGCCGTCGTAGGGGTACAATTTAGCTGATGCAGGCCACTAGCGCCGGTGACGAAACGCCCGCCGGATACCGCGTCGCGCGCCCGCCGGCGGGGAGCCGGTCCGGCGCCCTATCCCACCGCCGCGACCCAATACGCCCGCGCTCCACACCGTCACACCGGCGATCGTGATCCGGACCGTCTGCTGCCGCATGGTTTCCATCCCCTGTTCGGGTCGATGTTGAGTGGAACGTTGGACCAACGCAAGCGCACACGCAGTGATGGTAGCCACAGGCGAGGCGCGGGCCCTCCCTGAATGCCGGTCGGACCCGGGCCGTGTCACACGAAAACGGCGGCTCCACGGGGGAACCGCCGCTTCCCCGAACCCTGGGACCGGTCCCGTCACTTGGCCTTGATCATCATGGGCTTGCCTTCGTCTCCCACCTGAAAGACGACGATCTTGGTCCAGTCGTTGGTGCTCAGATTCCTCGCCCGCATCGTTTGGCCCAGGGGTTCTTTGTACAACCCGCCCGCCGAGACCGTTTGCGTCCCTCCCCCTTCCGTCTCAATGGTGAGCGCACCTTCCACGACATAGACGTAAACCGGACCGGGATGGAAATGCTTTCCCCCGACATACCCGGGGGGGAGTTCAAAACGCTTGATGATCACCTTCTTCCCGGCGACGCCGGGCAGGGCCTCTTGAATCAATGCCGTCACTTTCGCCGTCGATTTGTATTCCTTCTCAGCGGCCCCGACGGACTGGATGGCGAACGATCCCAGGGCAATCGCCGCAGCGACTGTCAGGCTCACGGCTACTATCGTGCGTTTCATGGGTACCTCCCTCTTCGCAAGCTGGATGCCGCATATTGAGTGAACGGAAAACCGGTTTCAATCTGATTCACCGGTCCCGGTTCGAACGATCGATGGATTGCGTGCAGGCCGTCCGGCGCCGGCCTCAGCGCAGGCCGGCAAGCAGCGCCCTGGCCTGGCCGATGCACCCGATGTCCGCCATCCACGCGGCGCGGTGGGCGTCGCTCGGCAGTCCGCCGGGCACCAGGTGCGTGACCAGGGTTGTCTCGGCGGTTCTTCCGCTCATGCCGGCCAGGCTTTTCCTGCTCGAAACCCGCGCCAGATACCGGCCTCCGTCCGTCAGCGCGAGACCCTCCGGCCACCCGATGCGGTCGCTGCCGGCGGGCCAGTCGACGGATTTCTCGGCGCCGTCGGGCACCGCCTTGACGGTCAGGATCCTGCCCATGCGGCTCTTTTTCCGGCGCAACACCGGCGTTGCGCCGGCGCGCACGCAGACGTCGACCGAACGCACCAGGTTGACGGTCCAGGCGTCGGCCGGATTGGCGATCCGGCTGCCGCGCATGACGCCGAGCGCGCCCGAGGCCGCCGACGGGCCGCCGACGAGGCGCGACAGCGAGCCTATCAGGCCGGAGCCCCCGGGGACGCCGGGGCCGGCGCCGGGAAGGCCGGAGAACGGCCCTTTCAGCATCGTCACCCGGCCGTCCTCCGCGATCAGGGTGACGCGGGCGCCGGCGGCGATGCCGAGCACCTTGGAGCCGTCGACAACCTGGCCCGGCGCCAATTCGGGCGCCGTGGAGTCGATGACGATCAACTGGCCGGCAAAGGCCCCCTGGGCCATGGCCACCCACAGGAACGCAAGGAAAGATGCCAGCACCGGACGCATGGTCATTTCTCCCGGAAAACGACGGTGGCGCCTACCTCGCCCGCCGCCAGCCGCGTTGCATGGAAGGCCGCCAGCCTATCATCGGGATGGTCCTTCAACAAGCCGGCGAAGGCGGCGCCGGCGGCGGGGTCCCCGGTGCGCATCGACTCAAAGGCCCTGAGGTAGGCGGCCGTGGCGGGCGATGCGGCGGCCTCGGGGGACAGCGGCTCGAAGGCCTCCACGCCTTTGCTCTTGCCCTTCAGGACAAGGACGCCGACGGGGCGGAACCGCATATCGGGGCAGCGCGACGCCGTGGCCCCGGTGACGCACATCCTGGTGCCCAGGTGCTTGTTCACGCTTTCCATGCGGGCCGCCGTGTTCATGGTGTCGCCGTGGGCCGTGTAGTCGAAAAAGGCCTCGCCGCCGAAATTGCCGAGCACCGCCATGCCGGTGTTGAGGCCGATGCGGGTTTCGCCGAATTCGATGCCGGCGGTCTTCTGCTCGGCGGCAAAGGCGTGGGCGAAGGCATCGAGGGCCAGGGCGCAGGCCATGGCGCGGGCCGGGTGGTCGGGCTGATCCAGCGGCGCGCCGAAGAAGACGTGCAGGGCGTCGCCGACGATCTTGTCGATGGTGCCGTCGTGATCGAAGACGATGCGGCACATGCCGTCCAGATAGCGGTTGAGCAGGGGCACCATGTCCGCCGGTTCGGACCTCTCGATCAGCGCGGTGAAGCCGGCAAGGTCGGTGAACAGGCAGGTGATCTCGCGCCATTCGCCGCCGAGGGTCAGCCGGGAGGGATCGGCGATCAGCAGATCGACCACGGCCGGGGACGTGAAGCGCGAGAACGCCTGGCGGAGGAACCGCTTCTGTTGGCGGTCCCGGCGGCCGAGATAGGCGCTGCCGATGCCCCCGGAGAGAGCGAAGGCGAGGCTCGGCGTGACCAACGGAATCAGGGCGCCGGCGAAATCGAAAAGGGCGAAGCCACCCACCCACAGCACCGCCAGGCAGCCGACGCCGGCGCCGATCTTTGCCGGAACGGGCATGTCGAGGGCGACGAGCAGCAGGCCGAGGACCGCCAGCGCCACCACCAGGGCCCCTTCTCCCGCCAGCCCCATCCCCGGCGCCCGGCGGCCGTCCAGCAACTGCGCCAGGGCGTGGGCGTGGATCAATGCCCCCGACAACGCGCCCCTGTCCTCGCCGTACGCCGCGGCAAACGGCGTGCGGTGACGGTCGCTGTGGGGCAGATCGGAACCGATGACCACGATCTTGCCGGCCAGCCACGCCTTCGGGAGGAACCTGACCGTGTGGGCCGGAAAGACGCGGAAGGCCGGTGTCCGGGCGTCGGGCCCCTTGCGGTAGGCGAGCGCAATCCTGGTCTCGGGAACCGGGGCGCCGAGGACCGCGGCCAACGCTCCGGCCAGCCCCCGGACCATGCCGTCCGCGCGGCGCCGGCCGGGGAAGATCCAGCGCACGGTGCCGTCGCCGGCGTCCGTCTCCAGATTGGGCAGGCCCTTTTCCAGGCCCTCGAGATAGTCCTCCAGAAAGGCCGCCTGCCGTTCGGTGAGCTTGTCCTCCCTGTCCGCCCAGGCGACCACCACCGGCACGCCGAGGGCCTTGAGGACGGCGCGCAGTTCGGCGTCCTTGGCCGCCTCCGTGGGCTGGTCGAGAAGGATGTCGAGACCGATGGCGCGCACGCCGGCGGCCTCCAGTGTGCGCAGGAGACCGGCCAGGAAGCGCCGGTCCAGGGGCGAGCGGTAGGGAAAGGATGCGAGCGTTTCCTCGGTAATCGTGACGATGGCGATCTCGCTGTGCTGCGCCGCCACCGGCGTCAGCCGGGCGGTCCTCAGATCGTAGACCCAGTTCTCCGCTATGGCGACGAAGGGCAGGAATTGGCGGGCCAGAACGCAAACGACCGTGACCAGCAGCATGATCGCCGGGGCCTCGTAGGCGGGCCGTGAAAATTGATGCGAAACCACAGCCTTGGGGGCTCCGGGGGCCTCGGGCTTCGTCTGTTGAACGGCTAAACTGATCGCGGCGTCCTCCGGTAAATCGGGTCGGACGGTCGTGGGCGGGCAACCCGCGCGGCTATGCCGCCTGATGTACAGACTCTTAGGGCGGCGTTAAAATGGCCTTAAAATACGGCGTCTTCCGGGCTTTTCGCGCGCCCGATCTACGCGGTCTTTACCGTTTGTCAACCCTACTGCCCGACACCCTATGGTTTCGCGGCGCGCCGGCCGGGCGAGCGATGAATTCTTGGGAAATGACATGCCGGAAAGCGGCCTGAAGCCGGCGAACGGCCGGGGCAACGACGAGAGCGAGGTTTTGGGCAACATGCTGTCCAACCCGTTCTTCTCCCATCTCGATCCCACGATGGTGGCCGAGCTGGCCAAGCGCAGCGAGATGCGCGACTTCGCGCCGGGCGCGGACCTTCTGCGCGAGGGTGAAACGGGCGATGCCGCCTATGTCGTTCATTCCGGCACCGTTACGGTGACCATGCTGGTGCAGGACAACGCGGTCGAGGTGGCCGAGCGGGGTGCCGGCGCGTTCATGGGCGAAATCTCGCTGCTCTGCGAGGTGCCCCACACCGCCAACGTCACGGCCAAGACCGCCGTCCGGGCGCTGCTCATCTCCCGGGAGAACTTCTGGTCGGTGATGTCCGCGGATTCCCGGGTCCTGCTGTCGATCATCAGGCTTCTGGGCCGGCGGCTCTACGAGACGACGGTACCGCTGGCCTACCTGTCGTTTACCGCCTCGGCGCTGCTCGACGACACCTTCGATCCGGGAATCCTCGCCGACATCAAGATGCGCAAGGACGAGATCGGGCGCTTCACGGGCATCTTCGAATCCATGGCGACCTACGTCTCCGAGCGGACCCGGCACCTGGAGGCGGTGGTCGAGGAGCGGACCCGGCACCTGAACCAGGAGATCGCCCGGCGCAAGGAGCTCGAGGACGAGCTCAGGCAGTTGGCCTACACGGATGCCCTCACCGGGGCCGCCAACCGGCGCCACTTTCTCGAGCTCTGCGACAAGGAACTGGAGAGGGCGAAGCGTTACGGGCGGCCCATGGCGCTGCTCATGATGGACATCGACCACTTCAAGCGGATCAACGACACGCACGGCCACGCGCTCGGCGACGAGGTCTTGAAGCGCCTGGTCGAGACCTGCCAGGCGGATCTGCGCGGGCAGGACGTGCTCGGGCGCCTCGGCGGCGAGGAGTTCGCCGTCGTCATGCCGGAATGTACGCTCGAAGCGGCCGAAATGGTCGCCGAGCGCCTGCGCCGGACCCTGGCGGCGGTCGCGGTCCCGGCCGCCGGGGGCAGCGTCAATTTCACCGTCAGCATCGGCGTCACCGACTGGGCGCCGGAGCGCTCCCTGGAAGCCACCCTGGAGCTGGCCGACAAGGCCATGTACGCCGCCAAGAGCGCCGGCCGCAACCGGGTGGTCACGGGCCTAGTGTGATGGTTCCGATATTCGGCACATTTAATGTGCCGAATATCGGAACCATCACACTAGATTCAAATTTTTAGTGGCCTGCTTATCTCTGAAGTTCATCTTTTGAACTGCAGAGGCAGGACA
>JADFHR010000216.1 GCA_022567015.1 Pseudomonadota bacterium | reverse complement strand
CCGTCACCACCAGGCGCAGTTGCAGGTCGGGATCGTCTTCGATTTCCCTGAGCAACCAGAACAGGTGGCCGTATTCGGCGCGGCTGCCGGTGACCACGCAGATGGTGCGCTCAGTCATGGGCCGGTGACCGTGCCGATCACGGCGCGCTCGCTCTGACGCGGGCCGTAGGTGTTGAACGGCCTGAGGGTCACCGCCGGCAGGGCGAACGAGCGGACGAACGATTCCACCATCATGTCGGCGCCGATCTTGGAGGCCGAATAGGGCGACTGGCCGTGCAGGGGATGGTCCTCGGTGATCGGCGTGAAGCGGGCGGTGCCGTAGACCTCGCTTGTCGAGGCGTGCACGATGCGCGCCACCCCGGCGTCGCGCGCCGCCGCCAGCACGTTGACGGTCCCCTGGACGTTGGTCTGCACGTAGCTGGACGGCGCCTGGTAGGAATGGGGGATGGCGATCAGGGCGGCCAGATGGAACACCGTCTCCTGGTCGCGGCTGAGGGCGGCCATCTGGTGGGGATCGCGGATGTCCCCGCGGACCAGGCGCATGGCGGCGCGGGCCTCGGGCGCCACGTGGTCGAGCCAGCCGTGGCTGTCGAACGCGTTATACAGCGCCAGCGCCGTGACCTCGGCGCCCCGCGCCGCCAGCGCTTCCGCCAGGTGGGACCCGATAAACCCGTCGGCCCCGGTGACCAGGACCTTGCGATTTTTCCATGTCATGGGATTTTAGATTTGGATTTCAGGATCTTCGTTGCCGGCCCGGCGGTGCAGGCAGTCCGGAGCGAACCTGTCTCCGTCCGCCTTCGCCAAGGCTTCGGCGGACACTCCTACGCCTAAGCGCCTCCGCGCGCCAGTCCACTACGAGGCCTGCCGGCCGAAGCCGAAGGCGTAGGGTGGCGGCCGGGGTTTTCCCACGCTACCGCAGTCCGGGTGAAAATCCTTCACCCGGTCCGGCCCGCGAACGCCGGAGCGAAAACCGCCCCCTCAGGCGTAAACGCGGACCGCGTCCAGAGGCACGCGCACCTTCACATGCCTGCCCAACAGCTCGAGCAGGACGATGATGCGCTCGTTATCGGTGGCGCAGTCGAACAGGCCGACCTGGTCGCGCAGGGCGCCGGCCGTGATCCGCACCATTTCCCCTTTCTCGAACGGCGGCGGCGTGTCCAGGGCCACCAGGCCGTTTTCGTCCTGGCGCGCCTGCACCGCTTCCACGATGCCGGCGGGGACGGGCGCCGGCCACTCCCCGTGGCACACCAGGTAGCGCACCCCGACCGTGGAATGGATCGCCCGCCAGCGTTCGGTGTCCACGTCCATGGCGACGAACAGGTAGCCGGGGAACAGGGGCGCCGGTATCCACTCGGTGCGGCGCGCGTGGCGCCGCCGCTTCAGGTATTGCGGCAGGTACGCATCCAGGCCCTGGCGCTCGAGATTGATCATGGCCAGCCGCTCGCCTCCGGTGTGGGTATGCACCACGTACCAACGTTTCATGACGCTAATCCCGCCGTCCCGGTCCATGCCGGGAGACTTTCAGGAACGGGGGCACCAGAACCCTTTCCGGCGGCAGAACCGCGCTGGCGGCGTCGAACGTCACCTGCGGCGTCGTGAGGTCGGTGATCACCGCCGCGTCCGCCTGGCCAAGGGCTTCCATATCGCCCGTGACCCGAAGGCCGGCGAAGGCGGAGACGTCGCTGTTCCCATCGACGAACCCGACCAGGGTCACCGGGTGCTCGCGGGCGCACAGCGTGGCGATCTCGCCCAGATCCCCCACCCCGACCAGCATGACGCGCCGCCATCCCCGCTCGGCGCAGAGCGCGAACAGGTCCGAGCATTCGGCCCGGGCGATGCGGAAGAAGCGGAAGGACTGGGACAGGTACTCGGCGCTGAGGCGGCTTTTCTCGGCAAACCCCTTGGGCGTGAGGTAATAGGCATAACGGTTCCTGGGAATCTGGCGGACCTTGATGAAGCCCTTTTTCACGCACCGCTTCAGGTAGGCGTTGGTCAGCCCAAGCGCGATTCCCAGATCCTGCGCGATGGAACGCTGGGTCAGCGAGGTGTTCTCATGGACCGTATTGAGCAGGCCCAGGGTGATCTCGCCGTCGGTGTTCGCGGATTGGGATGATGATTTGGGATCGGCCATGGGAAGTTCCCCGACGAACACCCCCCGTGTTCATGGCGCGAACACTACACCGTTCATAGGATGAACGTCAAGGCCGATTGCCCCGGAAAACGGCGTTTTCGGGCGTTTTTATCGCGTCCGCGCGGCGGCCGGGGGGGTAAGGACGCTCACCTGGGCAGGCAGGTAAACGAGAGTGGGACGCGCCCATTGGGAAGGAGGAAGTACGCCGTGGGGTTCCGCCGGCATTCGGCGTCGGCGATGTGGGGCGCCAGGGTGCTCCGCAGCCGTTCCCCGACACCGATCGGCCACACCAGATCGGCCTTGCCCAGGACGTCCACAACGTCAGCCGCGAGCGCCTCTTGATTTTCGGCCCCGGCGCCGGTCTCCCACCTCAGGTGGTGAATCACCGTGAAGGCCTTCAGCGGGCCGCCGTACCGGGTCCCGATGGCGTAGTAATTGGCGATCCCCCAGGCATCGACGGGCCACTCCTGGTCGATCAGCGCCACCCGGGGGTGGGGCGGCAGCTCGTTTCCCCGCATCGCCCGGATGCGCGCCGCGTCGGGCGGTATTTGCACCAGCGGCCTATACATGTCCTGGAACTTCCGCGTCGCCAGGTCGACGATTGTGCGGTCCACCTGCCAGACCTGCCACGCCCCCAGCACGGCGACCGCAACCGCCGCCGCAAGGAACGGGCGGCGGTCGTCGAACGCCGCCCGCAGCCACGCGAACCGTCCGCTGGCGGCGAGGTCGATGGTGAGAAGGACGAGCAGCAACAGACCGACCGCATGGAAAAGGCGTACCGGGACGCGGGTGTAGCGCTCGATGGAATAGAGGGTATCGGCGGAAATGGCGCTCCAGCAGGTCAGGTGGTACCAATAGAGCGCGAACAGGTACCCCCCGCCATAGAGCACCACCAGCAGCGCAACCCCGTAATGGCGGCGCGAGGTGAAGCCCCAGGCCATGCCCGCCGCGGCAAGCACCGTCAACGGGGCCTTGTAGGTGGACAGGTAGGCCCACACCGCGCCCGCAAACCGGCGTGCCAGGTCCACCGCCTCGGGCGCCAATGCCAACGCCATCTGATCGGGCTGGAGAACCGCCAGCGGCGAGGTCAGGCAACTGGCGGGCGGGCTGGTGTGGCGCCACAGGAGGACCATCAGCGCGCCGGGGATCAACATCATGGCGCCCAGCCTGAGCCCGGTGCGCAGCCGCGCCCCGAGGGCGCCCCCGTCGACCCGCGCGCCGCCGTGAACGGCAAGGAGCACGGCCAGTACCGCCAGGACCGGCGCGAAGGCCAGGGTCGCCACCTTCATCAGGTACTGGGACGCGAAGATGACGCCCATGGAGACGGCGAAAGCGGTGCGGTCCCCTTCGTCCCGAAGCATGGCCACGGCGATGGCCGACATGGCGACCAGGCCGTACACCTGGGGCGGCTCGATCAGCAGGCTGATGGGCCACAGCCTGCCCGTCGCCTCGGCCAGCAGCATGGCCAATACGACCAGCCAGCCGAGCACGCGGGCGCGCTTCGCCGGCAGCGCCAGGCCGTGCTCCAGGGCTCGGCACACGACATCGAACAGCAGGGAGACCAGGGCCAGGTGCATGACCAGGGGGGCGGCGGCGTTAACCCGGTCGCGACTCAACGAAGCGCCTCACGCAGGACCTGACCGGGCCGCATGCGGTCATCGGCTTCCTTCCACAGAGCGGTCTCGCTGGCGATCCCGTAGAGCACGACCACGAGGCTGATCTGCCAGGCCAGCGGCACCAGGAAGGCGGCCTCCTCCTCCTTTGAGCCAGCGGCGCCGGCCTCGACACGTGGACTCATCACAAAGAGGCCGAGCCACACCAGCACGGCTACCCCGCTGAGCCAGGTGCCGACCACGACGGCTCGCGGTCGGTAGTCGAATTCGACCCGCGTCTCACCGGCGGTGACGGGAACGGCGCGGAACACGTGATTGGCCAGCAGGATGTCGCGGTCCACGCCATCGACGCGCGCGTGCCACCCGGGAGCGTGTGTGTCGGCCAGGACCAGGTACCCATCCCGTCCCGGGAGATCGACGACGACTCGTTCCGCTTCGTAGTGAATGACGCGTGCCGGCGCGAAGCCGGTACCCGGCGGAGGTGGCGCCCTCGGCGCCCGCTCGACGACGACCTGTCGCCGCGGATCGAATGCGGTCGATCGCATGTGCCGCAGTCTCGCCTCCCCGTCGGCGATGGTGACGGCGTCGGGCACGACCCAGGCCCGCGGCAGCGCCCGACGCAGACGCGACACCGTGACCTGGCCGACGTGGATGGACTCGGCAAGTTGCTCGGGCAGCGCCCGGTGCGTGACCAGGTATCGGGCGTTGGCCATACCGAGCCAGGCGGGATAGCCGCGGGAGAACTCCCAGTGTGCCGACAGGTGCAGCGGGCTCCAACCGGGCATCGTGTTGCCCAGGCCGTACAGACCGGCGCTGTACATGCGCAGCGTCTCCGGGTACCGTCGATAGGACGAGTCGTCCACCGCCCAGCCACCGTGCCAGTCGTAGGGGGCGTTGCGTTCCGAGATCAGGCCTGCCACCCGGAATCGCCCCCAGGGAGGCACACCCGGCGCCGGTGCCGCCGCGAGAGCGGCAATGTCCTCGGCATCGTGGGCATGAATCGCGGCGAGGCCAACGTTTTCCAAGTAATCGATCGCTGCGGTTAGGGAGATCGCCCCAACGATCGGCGGGGTCCCGGCTTCAAATTTGGCGGGCAACTCAGCCGGCGTAAAACGATCGAGCATCACCTCGTTGATCATGCTGCCACCACCCAAGAAGGGCGGCATCGCGTCCAAGAGCGATTCTTTGCCGAAAAGTACGCCGACGCCTGAGGGGGCGAGCATTTTGTGGCCGCTGAAAGCGACGAAATCGGCGTCCCAAGCTTTCACGTCGGTCTGCAAATGTGGTACGCTCTGTGCCGCGTCGACCAACACCAACGCCCCGGCGGCGTGTGCCTTGGCGATGATCTCTTGGATCGGATTAACCGTACCCAACGCGTTGGAGACGCTCCCATGGCTGTAATTGAATCGGCCACCGTGACCTCTTGCTGATCGACTCATAATTAACCCCTTTTCATTTTCAGTTTCGGAATCATCGGACGGAGCGGCAGGGCCGCTCCGTCTCATGATCGCGTAACCGATCACCGTTATGCGAAACGATATTCCTTGTATTTGCTCGACGCCAGAGCGTCGGCAACGACCTGGATCGTGTCGCGGTCCGTGGTACCGATAACCAGCGCGCGGTCCGCCCTGGCT
>JADFHR010000215.1 GCA_022567015.1 Pseudomonadota bacterium | reverse complement strand
AGAGTGCCGGGCGAACATCCTGCACACGGTGCCCAGCCGCGCCATGATCGCCGACGCCCTGGCGCAATACCTCGCCTGGAAAAGGTGGTCGAAGTGGTTTCTGGTCATCGGCCGCCGCGCCGAAGACAGGCTTTTCGCCGACGCCGTCAGGCGCGCCGCCAAGCGCTTCGGAACCAGGATCGTGGCGGAAAAGACCTGGGAATTCGGCCCCGACACCCGGCGCACGGCCCAGTCGGAAGTCCCGGTGTTCACCCAGGACGTGGACTACGACGTGCTCATCGTCGCCGACGAAGTCGGCGAGTTCGGCGAGTACCTGATGTATCGGACATGGACGCCCAGGCCGGTCGCCGGTACCCAGGGACTGGTGCCCACGTCGTGGGACCGCGCCCACGAGCGGTGGGGCGCCGCCCAGCTGCAAAGCCGGTTCCTCAAGACCTTCAAGCGCCGGATGAACCGACTGGACTACACCGTGTGGGCCGCCGTCCGGGCCGTCGGCGAGGGGGCCACGCGCGCCGCGTCGACCGAATTCCAGGACATCGCCGACTATATCCTGGGCGCCAAGTTCGGCCTCGCCGGCTTCAAGGGCCAGCGGCTGACCTTTCGCCGGTGGAACGGACAGTTGCGCCAGCCCATCCTCCTGGCCACGCCGAAGGCCATGGTTTCCGTATCGCCGCAAAAGGGATACCTGCACCCGCGGTCGTACCTGGACACCCTGGGCTACGACGAACCCGAATCCAAGTGCCGGCGATGATCAGGGGCAAAAGGGGGCGCGTGGTGGAACCGATGACAGGACGGCGGCTGGGAGGGGCACGGGGCCTGGTCTTTGCCGCGGTTCTCGGCTTCGGAATCGCCGGCGCCCAGGCGGCCGGCGCGGTCACGGTCTACGTGTCCAACGAAAAGGACAACACCATCAGCGTCATCGACGGCGAGACCTTAAAGGTCACGGCGACGGTCCCGGTGGGCCAGCGGCCGCGCGGCATCATCCTCAGCCGCGACAAGACCAGGCTCTATATCTGCGCCAGCGATTCGAACCACATCGAGGTGCTTGACCTCGCCACCCTGAAGATCACCAGGACCCTGCCGTCCGGCCCCGATCCCGAGCTGTTCGTCCTGCATCCCGACGGCAACCGGCTCTATGTCGCCAACGAGGACGACAACATGGTGACGGTCATCGACCTGGAAAAAGGAACCGTGATCGCCGAGGTGCCGGTCGGCGTCGAGCCCGAGGGGATGGGCCTCAGCCCCGACGGCAAAATCCTGGTGACCACCTCGGAAACCACCAACATGGCCCACTTCATCGACACCGGGACGTACAAGGTCGTGGACAGCGTGCTGGTCGATACCCGCCCGCGGGTGGCCGAGTTCACCAGGGACGGGAAGTACGTCTGGGTGTCATCGGAGATCGGCGGCACCGTGAGCGTCATCGACGCCAGGACCCGCAAGGTGGTCGAGAAGATCACCTTCGGGATCGCGGGCATCCGCTCCGAGGCCATCCAGCCCGTAGGCGTGCGCATTACCGGGGACGGCAAGCTCGCTTTCGTCGCCCTGGGGCCGGCCAACCGGGTGGCGGTCATCGACGCCGAGAGGTTCGCGGTCAGGAAGTACCTTCTCGTCGGCCAGCGCGTGTGGCAACTCGCCTTCAGCCCGGATGAAAGCAAGCTGTTCACCACCAACGGCGTCAGCAAGGACGTCTCCGTGATCGACGTGAAACGGCTGAAGGTCGTCAAGTCGATCACCGTCGGACGCTTTCCCTGGGGCATCGTGGTCAAATGACGCCGGCGGCCCCGGCCCAGGCGACCGAGCCCGTGGCCGACGGGGTCGCCGCCCTCGCGGTCGAAGGGGTGAGCCACAGCTTCGGCGCCAGGCGCGCCCTGGAGAACGTGGCCTTCACGGTGCATCCCGGCGAGTTCGCCGTTCTCCTCGGCCTCAACGGGGCCGGCAAGACGACGCTGTTCTCCCTGGTCACGCGGCTGTACCACAACCGCAGCGGCGCCATCCGCATCTTCGGCTCGGACGTCCGCAAGAAGCCGTCCCGGGCCCTGGCCCAGATCGGCGTCGTCTTCCAGCAGCCGACCATCGACCTCGATCTCTCGGTGTCCCAGAATTTGCGCTACCATGCGGCGCTTCACGGCATGAGCCGGCGCGCGGCGGCGGAAAGACTTGAGGTCGAGCTCGGCCGCCTGGACATGGCGGAGCGGGCCGACGACAAGGTGCGCCGGTTGAGCGGCGGCCAGCGCCGCCGGGTCGAGATCGCGCGCGCCCTCATGCACGGGCCCCGGCTGCTGCTGCTCGACGAGCCGACGGTGGGCCTCGATATCCGCGCCCGCCAGGCGATCCTCGACCACGTGCGGCGCCTGTGCCGGGAGGAGGGCCTGGCGGTGTTGTGGGCGACCCATCTGATCGACGAGGTCGGCGGGCACGACCGCGTGGTGGTGCTGCACGAGGGCCGCGTGCTGGCCTTCGGCGGCGTCGCCGACGTCATCCGCGGCGCCGGCGCGGCGACGATCATCGAGGCCTTCACCACCCTGACCGGAAAGGACGGGACGTGACCGCGGTCCATTACCTGCGGTGCCTGCGCGGCATCGTCGTCCGCGAAGCCCTGCGTTTCCTTCACCAGCGCGGCCGCTTCATCGCCGCCCTGGTGCGGCCGCTGGTGTGGCTGTTCATATTCGCCGCCGGATTCCGCTCGGTGCTGGGGGTGTCGATCATTCCGCCCTATGAGACCTATGTCCTCTACGAGGTGTACATCACGCCCGGCCTCATCGGCATGATCCAGCTGTTCAACGGCATGCAAAGCTCGCTGTCGATGGTCTACGACCGTGAGATGGGCAGCATGAAGACGCTGCTGGTCAGCCCCCTGCCGCGCTGGTACCTGCTGACGTGCAAGCTGCTGGCCGGGGTGGCGGTGTCGATCCTGCAGGTCTATGCCTTCCTGATCGTTGCCGCGTTCTGGGAGATCGACGCGCCGGTGTGGGGCTACGTGTCGTTGTTGCCGGCGCTGGTCCTGTCGGGGCTCATGCTGGGCGCCCTGGGCATGCTGTTGTCGTCGGTGATCAAGCAGCTCGAGAACTTCGCCGGGGTCATGAACTTCGTCATCTTCCCCATGTTCTTCGCCTCTTCCACCCTCTATCCGTTGTGGAAGATCAAGGAATCGAGCCTGCTTCTCTACAACATCTGCGCCTTCAACCCGTTTACCCATGCCGTGGAGATGATCCGCTTCGCGCTGTACGGCCAGGTCAACACGTTTTCGTCGCTCTACGTGCTGGCGTCCCTTGCCCTGTTCCTCGGCCTCGCCATTTACGGCTATGATCCCGGGCGGGGCTTGATCGCCCGCCGGGGCGAGCCCGCCGGGTGAGGGCGATGGTGTGAGTTTCCCGGTTCACAAGCTGGCGGTCATCGCGCTGGCCGGCGCCGTCCTTCTTTTCAGGGGAGCGGCGGGGGCGGCGGTGGACGGCCGGAATTGCCGCGCGCTCCATGTTGCGTCATAGTAACCGCACTGGAATTCGGGAAAGGACGGCCGGTTGACGTTGACGCGGATACTTGCGGACAGGCTGACGACTCCGGAAAACGCCCGGCGCAAGGTGTCGCTGTGCCGGGTTTTCGTGCGCGATCTGGTCGTCTCGTGCAGTATCGGCGTCCACGCCCACGAGCGCGATGCGCCCCAGCGCGTCAGGGTCAACGTGGACCTGTGGGCCGAGGAAAGCCCGACACCGGTCGATGACGACATCGCCAACGTGGTGTCCTACGAAGACATCGTCACCGGCATCGAGACTTTGCTCGGCAAGGGGCACATCAATCTCGTCGAAACGGCCGCCGAGGGCATCGCCGCCCTGTGCCTGAAGGACCGCCGCGTGGTCAAAGCGCGCGTTCGTGTCGAGAAACTCGACGTGTTCGACAATACCGCCAGCGTCGGCGTGGAAATCGAGCGCGGCCCGAGTGCCGCGCCCCCGCCCGGCGCCGTCCAGGCCGTCCCGACGCCGCCCAAATAATCCGCCGTCCGGTCCGGTGGACCGAGCGACCGTGAAGGCCGGTCGGGACCATGAGCAGCCATTCGGCGTTATCGGTGGTCAAGATCGGCGGCGGCGTGGCCGGCCCCCCCCCGCCCTCACGGCCTGGCTGCGGGTTTTAAGCCCTTGCCGCAACCCCAGAATCGTGATCGCGCCGGGGGGCGGACCAGACCGCCGTTCAGGTCGAGGAACCCCAGGTGAAGCCGGGCCGGAACCAACACGGAGACCCGGTCGTACCTCGGCGCGCATGCGGCCTCGGCCGCGGTCCCTGAGACCGAGTTGTTCGTCACCGTCAAACGGTTTATCCTCCCGTTTAGGATGATTCTATTTTGTTAGAGGGCACTGGGACTGAAGGCGTCTCACCGCAGGCCCGTCAAGTTGAAAGCCTCGACCCATGGACACCAGCGCCAAAGAGAAAACCTACACCGACACCGAGGTCGAGAAGCGCCTGCGGAAGGACCTGCCCAAGTGGTACCTGGAGAAGGGGTGTATACGGCGCAAGTACAAGACCAACAGCTGGAAAGGCACGTTGATGGTCATCAACACGGTTGGCCATCTGGCCGAAGCCGCCTGGCATCATCCGGATATTACTGCGTCGTATGCCTGGGTCGAGGTCCGGCTCAAGAACCACGCCGCCAAGGGCATAACCGACAAGGACTTCGAGCTGGCGAAGAAGATCGAAGACGTGGTGCAGTGGCAGCCCGGACGTGAGGGCGGCGCGCTGGAGGGCACGCCCGGGGACCAGCGCTTCGCCTATATCAAATACGACTGATACGACCGATCCGGAACGGCGGTCTCGGGGGAAAGGATGAGATGTTCATTCCTTTCCCCGGACGGGTCCGCGGAAATCATCCATGGCCGCTCACGACGCTGCCAGAGAAGCTCGTGAAGATCGGCGCCAAGGTGGTCAGCCACGGGCGGCACGTGACGTTCCAGCTTGCCGAGGTCGCGATTCCACGGCGACTGTTCACGGAAATACTGTGATTGATCGACGCCCTGCGGCCGAAGTCAGCACCGACGTGACGCCGCGTGTCATCAGCTGCGGGGTTGAACCGGCGGGGGCCGGGCGCCCGGCGTTTGCCGAATGACCGTTTTCGCGCCCCCCAATACACCTTGACGTGGGCTCGGATGCGCCGCGTGGCCCAACCCAAATCGCCAAACCCAGATGAATGGCCACGCTTTCGATCAATGCTCGATCGTACTACCGTTTTCGGTGGTTGGGAGGAGTCATACCAAGGGACGCTGATCATGACCCGACGAGCCGGCTTACCAAGGTTTTCGGCTAGGAGCGTGCGCTGTGGCGATGCGGGGCATCGCGAAGCGTGCGCGACGCCGTCCGAAAGCCTTGGTAAGCCGCCGTTCCGGTCGCGTATGCGGCCCGTCGGAGGG
>JADFHR010000214.1 GCA_022567015.1 Pseudomonadota bacterium | reverse complement strand
ACCGGGGCCGCCCGCCAGGGGCCCGCCGCCGCCATGGCCCGCGCCAGGGGCCTGAGGGACGCCGGGTCGCTCAGGTCCAGGCCCCTGGAATTGCGGCGTTCCGTTCCGTACAGGGACGCCGGCGGGGGAATGCGTGGATGGGGCTTGCTGGCCAGCGCCGCCGCCTTGGCCAGGGGGTCGGCGATGATGTCGTCGATAGGCGCCGTCCGGTCCACGATACGGTTGACGAACGAGGTGTTGGCGCCGTTCTCCAGCAACCGGCGCGCCAGGTAGGCCAGCAGGTCCTCGTGGGTGCCGACGGGCGCATAGACCCGGCACCGGGCGCCCAGGCCGCCCTTTCCCACCACCTGTTCGTAAAGGGCCTCGCCCATGCCGTGGAGGCGCTGGAACTCGAAGTCCCGAAAGTCGCCGGCCAGCTCCAGCACCGCCGCCAGGGTGTGGGCGTTATGGGTGGCGAACAGGGGGAAGAAGACGTCCCGGCAGGCCAGCATCTTGCGGGCGCAGGCGAGGTAGGAAACGTCGGTGGAGACCTTGCGGGTGAACACCGGATAGCCGTCCAGGCCCTGTTCCTGGCCGCGCTTGATCTCGGTATCCCAGTAGGCGCCCTTGACCAGGCGCACCATCAGCCGCCGCCGGTGGCGCCGGGCCAGGGCCGAGAGCCAGTCGAGGACGAAGGTGGCGCGTTTCTGATAGGCCTGAACCGCCAGGCCGAACCCCTCCCAGCCGGTCGGGGCCACATCGGCGAAAACCGCCTCGATCACGTCCAGCGACAGGTCCAGCCGGTCCGCTTCCTCGGCGTCCACGCACAGCCCGATGTCCGCCTCCTGCGCCTGCCGGGCCAACCGTGCGAGCCGGGGCACGAGCTCTTCCATGACCCGTTCGCGCTGGGCGAACTCGTAGCGGGGATGCAGCGCCGAGAGCTTGACCGACACGCCCGGCCCCTCGACGACACCGCGGCCGGCGCTTTCCCCTCCGACGGCCACGATGGCCCGGGAATAGGCCTCCAGGTAGCGCTCGGCGTCGGCCGCGGTGCGCGCCGCCTCGCCCAGCATGTCGTAGGAATACCGGTAGCCGCGGGCCTCGGGTCCGCGGGCCCGTTCAAGGGCTTCTTCGATGGTGCGCCCCATGACGAACTGGCGCCCGAGGATACGCATGGCCTGGGTCATGGCCCGGCGGATCAGCGGCTCGCCGCCCTTGGCCACCAGACGGCGCAGGAACGAGCCCACGTCGCCGAGTGCGCCTTCGTCCATCTTGACCACGCGGCCGGTGAGCATCAGCGCCCAGGTGGAGGCATTGACGAGCAGGGAGTCGCTGGCGCCCAGGTGCCCTTCCCAGTCGGCGTCGACGATCTTGTCGCGGATCAGGCGGTTGGCCGTTTCGGCGTCGGGGATGCGCAACAGCGCCTCCGCCAGGCACATGAGGACCACGCCTTCGCTGTTGGACAGCCCGTATTCGCCGAGGAAATCATCCAGTCCGGCGAATCCCGTCCGCCGGCGGCGCATCTTCTCCACCAGGCCGCGGGCGGTGTCGGCGACCCGTTGGAGGGCCGCCGCGTCCATGGCGGCGTCGCCGAGCAGCGCCTCGAGGCGGGCCGTCTCGTCGGCCCGGTGGGCCGCCTCGATGGCGCCGCGCAAGGGGTCCGTATCGGGAAACTCCCCGACGAATGGCATGGCACACCTCTTCCGGGGCATTTAGGACGCCGACACCGGCCGCTCCTACCCCGTTGGTGGTACATGGGGCCGGCTTTTTACGGTCTGTACACCAAAAACCTATACGTCCGCCTATAGGACTATACGTTTGGAGCGCCCAAACTATACGCCAGTACAATGGTTGCGGGCCCGCCGGTATGGCATTCTTGCGTTTGTACCCGCCCCTGGTTCGCATCCGCTCTCTTTCCCACTCGGGACCAGACGGGTACCGTTCCTCCCTTTGCAACTAGCCGGGCCCTCGTGGCCCGGCTTTTCTTTGCCTCGGGGCCGGGCCTCGCATGGGCATTATTACGCCCCGCCGGAGGCGGTGCGCGCTTCCATCACGAGGTCGCAGATCTCGCGCACCGCGCCGGCGCCGCCGCCGTTCTCGGTGACGAAGACGGCGGCTTCGCGCACCTCCGGCACGGCGTCGGCGACCGACAGCGGACAGCCGACGGCCCTGAGCAGCGGCAGGTCGTTAAGATCGTCGCCCACATGGGCCACCTCGGCCAGGCCGATCCCGAGATTCCGGCACAGGCCCGAGATCACCGCCAACTTGTCCTCGACGCCGATGAACACATGTTGGACGCCGAGGATCTCGCCCCGGTGGCGGATGGACTGCGCCGCGCTGGCGGAGACGATGGCGAGTTCGATCCCGGCGGCGAGGGCGCGCTTCATTCCGACCCCGTCCCTGACGTTGAACTTGCGGCTCTGGCGGCCGTCGTCGGTGAAGTACAGGCCGCCGTCGGTCAACACGCCGTCCACGTCCACCGACAGCAGCTTCACGGCGCCCAGCCGCTCGACCAGATCGGGGCGCGCAAGTCCCGATCGCCGGCTCATCGGTCCCACCGCCCCCGGTTTGCCGCCGCCCGGGGCATCACAGGCGCCGCCCTTCCCGCACCAGGACCTCGAATTCGGCCGCCGGCAGGGGCGGGCTGAAATAGGACCCCTGGATCTCGTCACACCAATGCTGGCGCAGGAAGGCCAGTTGGGCCTCGCCTTCCACCCCTTCGGCGGTGACCTTCAGGTCCAGGCTTTGGCCGATGGCGATGACCGCCGCGGCGAGCATGGAGGCGCCCCGGCCGCCGCCGATGTCGGACACGAACGAACGGTCGATCTTGATCGCGTCCAGGGGAAAATTCCTCAAGTAATTCAAGGACGCGTACCCGGTGCCGAAATCGTCGGCGGTGAGGTGGATGCCCATGGCGCGCATTTCCTTCAGGGTGGCGATGGCGTCGTCGGCCCTTTCCATCAGCGAGCTCTCGGTGATCTCCATCTCCAGGTGCTCGGGCGCCAGCCCGGTTTCGTCCAGAATGCGGATGACGTCGGCCAGCAGGTCGGGCTTCGAGAGCTGGCGCGCCGACAGGTTGACGGCCATCCTGAGGGGCGCCAGGCCGGCATCCTGCCACGCCTTGGCCTGAACGCAGGCGGTGCGCAGCACCCATTCGCCAAGGGGAACGATGAGGCCGGTTTCCTCGGCCAGGGGGATGAACTCGCCGGGCGGCACCAGCCCCTCGTCGGGGCTGTTCCAGCGCACCAGCGCCTCCATGCCGACGATTCGCCCGTGGCGCAGATTCACCTTGGGCTGGTAGTGGAGCACCATTTCGCCCTTTTCCATGGCCCGCCGCAGGCGGTTTTCCAGGCTCAGGCGCTCCATGGCCCGGACGTTCATGTCGTCGGTGAAGAACTGATAGTTGTTGCGCCCCCGCTCCTTGGCATGAAACGCCGCCGTGGCGGCGTTGCGCACGAGCTCGGCCGTGGTATCCCCGTCGTCGGGATAGACGGAGATGCCGATGCTGGCGGTGATCACGATGTCGTCCCTGCGCCCCGCCAGCACCATGGGCCTGGAAACCGCCTCCAGCAGCCGCCGCGCCACCATGGTGGTTTCCTCCGCCGACCCGATGGCGGCCAAAAAGACCATGAACTCGTCGCTCTCCATGCGGCCGATGGCGTCGCGGTCCCTCAGGCAGGATCGCATCCGGCGCGCCATCTCGCCGAGCACCACGTCGCCGACGCCGTGGCCCATGGTGTCGTTGACGAACTTGAAGTTATCCATGTCCAGATAGAGGACGCCGACCCGTTCCCCGGTATGGGCGGCCTGGGCCAGGGCCTGATCGACGCGGTCCTGGATCAGGCGGCGGTTCGGGATCTCGGTCAGGGCGTCGTAGTTTGCCTGAAAGCTGATGCGCTCTTCATCCTGCTTGCGCTTGGTGATGTCGCTGAAGGCGGCGACATAATACTCGGTGCCGTCGCTTTCCCCCCGCACGGCGGCGATCGACAGCCATTCCGGGAACACCTCGCCGTTCTTGCGGCGGTTCCAGATCTCGCCCTCCCACCGGCCGGACCGCGCCAGCGCGTCCCACATGGAGTCGTAGAATTCGGCGCCGTGGCGGCCGGAACTCAGGATTGCCGGGTTCTGGCCGGCGACTTCTTCCTGGGTGTAGCCGGTTATCCCGGTGAAGGCCGGGTTGACCATGACGATGCGGTTTCGGGAATCGCTGACCAGGATGGCCTCGGCGGTGATTTCGAAGATGGTGGAGGCCAGCCGCAGGTGCTCCTCGGCCTGTCTCTGCCGGGTGATGTCCTGCACGATCCAGACCGATCCCTTCGAATCGTCGGCGGCGTCGACGGCCTTGCCGAACAGCTCCACCCAGACAAGCGAGCCGTCCTTGCGTTTCATCTGGCATTCGATGACCCCGGTCGCGGCCTCGGCGGGCCGGGGCAGCGCCGCCCGCCGGACCTTCTCGAAGTCACCGGCGGAGGCGCACAGGACCTCGGGCGACAGGCCGACGAGTTCGTCGGTCTCGAATCCGAACAAATCCTCCATGCGCTTATTGACCCAGACGAACCTGTCGCCCTCGAGGCGGGCAACACCCATGTTGGC
Source organism: Pseudomonadota bacterium (assembly GCA_022567015.1). Classification (GTDB taxonomy): domain Bacteria; phylum Pseudomonadota; class Alphaproteobacteria; order Rhodospirillales; family 2-02-FULL-58-16; genus JACZQZ01. Next base: position 828 of record JADFHR010000214.1, on the reverse strand, counting down.
CAGGACCGTCGCCCGCTCGGGCGTTCGCTTGCCCGGGTCCCGGTCGGCCTCGCGGCGGCCGGGGGTCCGGGGTTCGCCAACCGCGGCGGGCGCGGCCGGGCCGGAGTCAACGGACCGGTGCGGGAGGACAAGGCCGAAGCGGGCCGCCAGGTCCTCGAAGAACCGACGCGGCAAGGGCCGTGCGGAATTTCCGCCCGCCCGCATGCCCCTGTCGCGTTCCTTCGTTCCCCGCACTCGTCTCACACCGATGGCAATGGGATGTTCGCCGCGCCCCGGCACAGGACCGGCCCGCGTTCCGTCATGCACGAGTTGTAGTCGCCAGCGCGCGAATACCGCAATACAATTCCTTGGCCCGTCCACACCGCGGCAAAGGGCGGATTTTCGACGCCCGACGCCGGCCCCGCACGGGCGAGGATCAGCTTTCCCGCGGCTCGGGCGTCTCGGGATTCTCCACCGCGTCACCGGAACGCGGCCGCCGGCAGGCGCAGGCGACGGCGGCGCCTCCGACCACGGCGCCGAGGAGAGCCCCTTTGACGAATGCGGCGGTGGCGACGGCAAGGGCGATGAACGGACCCATGGTTCTTCCTCCTTCTCAACCGCCCCTATCCTGATCCCTTGCACGGCACCGTGGCAAGGCCAGAACCAAGACCCGGGGCTGTGGCCCTTAGCCTAATACCAAGGGATGCTGATCATGACCCGACGAGCCGGCTTACCAAGGTTTTCGGCCCTAAGCGTGCGCTGTGGCGATGCGGGGCATCGCGAAGCGTGCGCGACGCCGTCCGAAAGCCTTGGTAAGCCGCCGTTCCGGTCGCGTATGCGGCCCGTCGG